>JQDQ01000196.1 GCA_000747625.2 Smithella sp. SCADC | reverse complement strand
TGCCATTCCAAAACGAATATTTTCTCCGGAAATGGTGAAATCTCTCTGTGACTCATTTAAATCAGGCGGCAGAATATTGATGCCCAATTCTTTACAAGCGCTCATATACTTTATTATTTTATCCCGGTTGTCTTTTTCACTGGTGAGCAGCGCGGCCATGAATGCCGCCGGATAATGAGCCTTGAGATAGGCAGTCTGATAAGCAATTATCGCATATGACGTGCTGTGAGATTTGTTAAAGCCGTATTCGGCAAATGTCTCCATCTGTTCCCAGATGGTTTTGGCCTTGTTTTCATTGATTTTATGTTTTTTAGCGCCTTCCAGAAATTTGGGTTTTTCCTTGTCCATATCCGCGGCTTTTTTTTTGCTCATAACTTTACGCAAGGTATCCGCTTCGGACATACTGTAGCCGCCGATGATACTGGCAATCTGCATAACCTGCTCCTGATAAAGAATAATGCCGTAGGTTTCTTTCAGGATAGCTTCCAGCTGAGGCAGTTCATAGGTTATTTTGGTTTTCCCCTGTTTGCGGGCGGTAAATTCCGGAAGCATTTTCATCGGCCCGGGCCTGTAAAGAGCAATAAGGGCGATTATATCTTCAATATGATCAGGCTTTAAATTAATGGCAAGATCTCTCATACCGGAACTTTCCAGTTGAAAAATCCCGTCTGTTTCACCTTTCATTAAAAGTTCATAAGTTTTTTTATCATCCAGAGGCAAATTGTCTATGTCTATCTCGATATCTTTTGATTCCTTGATGAAATTAAGAGTGTTTTTAATGACTGTTAATGTTTTAAGACCCAGAAAATCGAATTTAGTCAAACCGACGGTCTGGATGTCATTCATGGAATACTGAGAAACAACATCGTCTTTGGGAGAACAAAGAGGAACCCTTTCGACCAACGGCACATCGGAGATTACTACTCCCGCTGCGTGAGTCGAGGCGTGACGGTTAATTCCTTCCAGAGTGCGGGATAAGGATAAAAGCTTGGCTATCTGAGGATTATTTTTTTCTTCCTGAGCCAGTCGAGGTTCTGCCTTGATCGCTTCATTGAGAGTTATGTTAAGGGTATTGGGGATTAATTTGGCGATTCTATCCGCTTCACTGTAGGGTATATCCAGGGCGCGTCCTACGTCGCGAACGACTCCCTTGGCCTGCATTTTTCCAAAAGTGATAATTTGAGAAACTTTGTCCTGACCATATTTCTCAGTCACATATCTAATAATTTCATCCCTGCCTTCCTGACAGAAATCAATATCAATATCCGGCATGGTTTTGCGGCTGGGATTTAAAAACCGCTCAAAGAACAAGTTATAACGGATGGGATCGATGTTGGTTATTCTTATCGCATAGGCCACCAGGCTTCCCGGCGCGGAACCGCGTCCCGGACCTACGGGAATATTATTGTGTTTGGCATGTTTTACGAAATCGGAGACAATCAGAAAATAACCCGCGAAACCCATGGATTTGATTATTTCCAATTCTTCATTAAGACGTTTTTCGTACTTTTCTTTTATGGCCGCTTCATTTTCTTTCTGGTCTTTTAATATAACCGGGAAAAGTTTTTCCAGCCCTTCCCTTGCCTTTCTTTCCAGATATTCGTTGAGAGATTCTTCGGGATTCTTGATTTCAAAATTAGGTAAATAAAATTTACCTGTTTCCAGAGAAAAGTTACATCTTTCGGCAATGCTTACCGTGTTGGACAGCGCTTCCGGCGTTAGGGAAAAGAGTTGGTGCATTTCTTCGGGAGAACGGAAATAAAATTGGTCCGTGCTCAAGCTCATTCTGTCCGCATCTTTGATAGTTTTACCTGTCTGGATGCACAGTAAAATATCATGCGCCTCGGCATGATCACGTTCCAGATAATGACAGTCGTTGGTTGCTATTAGCGGGATGGATAACTCGCTACTGATTTCTAATAAACCCGCGTTGGCCATTTTCTGCTCGGGAATTCCGTTCTCCATTATTTCCAGATAGAAATTATCTTCACCGAAAATTTCCTGATAATGACGGGCGACTTTTTTTGCTTCTTCTATATTGCCCCGCATGATTAAATCGGCTATTTCACCATGCAAACAGGCACTGGACGCGATTAATCCTTCGTGACATTCCTTCAACAATTCTTTATCTACGCGGGGCCGGTAATAAAAACCCTTCAAATAGCCGGCCGTTGTCAACTTCATCAGATTTTTATAACCCTGTGCATTTTTGACCAGAACGATTAAATGTTTTGCGCTTTCACCACCGGCGGTTCTATCCGTTAGCTTGTTGGGAGCAACGTATAATTCACACCCGATTATGGGCTTGACTCCATGTTTGTAGGCATGCTGATAAAAATCAATTGCGCCGAACATATTGCCATGATCGGTGATGGCTATTGCCGGCATTTTATATTCGCGGGCTTTTTTGAACAGGTCTTCCAGACGAATCATTCCGTCGAGCAGGCTGTATTGTGTATGCAAATGCAGGTGTACAAAATCAGAATGCTTCATTTTTAAACTAATCCAGCCAGTAATTGGGTGCTTCCTTGGTAATAATTACATCATGGACATGACTTTCTCTCAAACCTGCCTGAGTAATACGGACAAAACGCGCATTTTCAATCATTTCCGGGATCGTTCTGCAACCGACATAACCCATGCCGGCTTTGAGTCCGCCGATAAGTTGAAGAATACTGGCGGAAAGAGAGCCGCGGAAAGGAACTCTTCCCTCGATGCCTTCGGGAACGATTTTTGCCGGACCTTCGATATCATCCTGATAGTAACGGTCACGGCTGCCCATTTTCATTGCTTCCAGCGAACCCATGCCACGATAAACTTTATAACTGCGTCCCTGAAATAAAATGGTTTCTCCCGGACTTTCTTCAGTGCCGGCAAATAACCCGCCGATCATCACACAGTGGGCTCCGGCGCCGATTGCTTTGACAATATCACCGGAATATTTTATTCCGCCGTCAGCCATTACGGGAATGCCTTTTTTGGAGGCAATCTTATACGTGTCCCGGATTGCCGACATCTGGGCCACACCGACTCCGGCAATAATTCGTGTGGTGCAAATGGATCCGGGACCAACGCCGACTTTTACGGCATCAACGCCGGCATCAATTAGAGCCTTGGCACCATCCGATGTTGCGACGTTTCCGGCAATTAATTCGCATTTTGGGAAATTTGATTTAGTTGCTTTAATGGCTCTTATGACTCCTGCGGAATGTCCATGTGATGTGTCAATTGAAATTACATCAGCACCGGCCGCAAGAAGCGCTTCAACTCTTGCTTCTCTATCAATAATTCCGACCGCTGCGCCTACCCGCAGTCTTCCTAAAGAATCTTTGCAGGCGTTTGGATAGCGGCGTATTTTTTCAATGTCTTTTATCGTAATCAGGCCTTTCAATCTGTACTCATCATCAACAACCAGTAATTTTTCAATTCTGTGTTGATGAAGCAGTTTTTTGGATTCTTCCAGCGTAATATTTGATGATACAGTAATAAGATTTTTCCTGGTCATCACATTTTCTATGGGCTGATCAAGATTTTCTTCGAACCGCAAATCCCTGTTGGTAAGGATTCCAACAAGTTTTCCATTCTTTACAACAGGCACGCCGGAAATGGAATAATGGTTCATCAGTTTCAAAGCGTCGCTGACTTTACGGTCCGGTTCGATCGTAATGGGATCAACAATCATCCCACTTTCTGATTTCTTTACTTTGTCCACTTCAATCGCCTGTTGTTCTATGCTCATATTGCGGTGAATGATGCCTATGCCGCCTTCCTGGGCCATACAAATAGCGGTGCGTGATTCGGTTACCGTGTCCATGGCAGCCGAAACGATGGGAATATTCAAAGAGATATTTTTCGTTAATAACGTGGATGTAGTTACATCCCGGGGCAAAACATTGGAAGCTGCCGGAATTAGAAGAAGGTCATCAAAGGTCAAAGACTCCTTTACGGTATCATCAAGCATTGTATCCTCCATCGTAATCATAAAGCCTGATTACTGTTGATAAAATATTTTTCACCATTTAAATTAATAAAATAATCAGTGCCGTTTTCAGACGGTTCTATAAATTCAGCAAGCTGATAATAACTTTTACGCGAAAACCGGGCCGTAAATCTTCCTTCTTTAACCCGGCAATAAAGAACATTTTCCTTGCCTGTAAACAAAGAATTCACTTCCAGTATTTCGCAGGAATCATCGTTTAAAATAATTTCAATTTGTTCCCGGCTATCACAAGAAAGTTTTGTTTTATAAACGGCCTCAACGACAAAAGCCGTATCTTCCACGTCAAGATAACAGCGTTCCGGACCCAGTTCAATTAAGTACTTACCGCATTCATCAATTTTTAGATGTTCAAAAAAGACATTCAGTATCTCTTTGCGGAACATGTGGGCGCCGTTATAATACCAGATGCCGTCTTTGTCTATTTTTATTTCAAAATTTTCCATTGCTTAAAAATTTTTCCTGCTGTCCAGTAATATGGTTACAGGGCCATTATTGATGAGCTCAATTTTCATCATTTCCTGAAATTTTCCTGTTGCCAGTTGATTTACTTTTTCTTTTGCCCTGTCAACAAAGTATTCATTTATCGAGGATAATTCCTGATGGTTGATTCTGACACCGGCATGGTCAACTCTCTGAATAACTGCACGCATTGGTGTTTCCGTTTAATGATTTTATTATGTTTAGCAACAAATTGTTTCCGGTTCAAGTTATTTCTGCTTAGAGTATTCCCATCTTGATTTTTCAGGTTTCAATTTTTCTTGACAGGTGTTGTTTTTGTTGCTAAGGACACGCCGGTTTTAGGTCAATGGCGCTTGTGGAAATTTCTTTTTCTTTTCTTCAATTTTCCGGCAACGTCTTAAAAATGGAGTAGTTTATTATATAAGGGGGTAATTCAAATGCTTTGTCAAACTGTTAAAGCGGGATTCGAATGCGCTTTTATGAGCAAAAAAGGATGTGGTTTCTTTAACGGCAGATGTCAGATAATAATCGACAAATGCGAAGGCTGTGTAAAGATAATGGATTATGAATCAGGGAAATACTGCAAAGTCTATCCTGATCCAGCCAGTAAGTGGCAAAACGGAAGATGTCCAACCGCAACGCATGTTAAACTGGAAATACAAGAATCAACGCAAAAAATCAATCCGCTCAAGGCGTCTAAAAGAGCAAATAAAAAATAATAAAAACTGCGCGCAATTTTGCCGCGGTGACAATATTAATTTTTTACAAATTATTTTCAGTAGAATAAAAAAGCCGGCGATTTACATCGCCGGCTTTTTTAACTGATCATGGTTTTTATTTTCTGTAGTTCCTGTTTAATCTGATCCAATTTTTGTTTCTCGGAATGGATAGTCTCCGGTTCGATATTTCCACGCATTTTATGAAGCTGCTTTTTGGCGCCATCAATGGTAAATCGCTGTAAGTAAAGCAAGTCTTTAATTGTTAATAATTCCTGCACATCTTTTTTTCTGTACAAACGTTGAGCCGTTTTTGTGCGCACCGGATTGACCGTTTTAAATTCGGTTTCCCAATATCTGATAACATAAGGCTCAACGTTGAGGATTTTACTCACTTCTCCTATGCGGAAATATGCCTTTTCGGGAATTATTGTTTCCATAGAGCTCCTTAAAAACCCTTACGGCCAATTCACCGGACAGCTAAAAATATTTATTATGTGTTTAATTAAGAGCCTTTCGTAATACCTGCGAGGATTTAAAAGTTAATACTCTGCGCGCGGTAATGGATATTTCCTGTCCGGTCTGCGGATTACGGCCACGGCGAGATCTTTTTTCCTTGACCACAAAGTTACCGAATCCGGAAATCTTTACCAATTCGCCTTGTGCAAGGCTGTCTTTAATAATGTCAAACACAGCTTCAACGATGTCTGCCGAATCCTTCTTGGAAAACCCGAGCTTTTCGTAAACGTTTTGAATAATATCAATCTTCGTCATGTCTTTACCTCCATTTTAGCTTTATCAATTCTGTTATGTTCTTATTTTTGCACCCGTCAGATTAACGGTATTCTGCACAATTCTATCGTGGACGGCATTTGCTTCCAAATCGGTTAATGTTCGATCAGGAGCGCGATAGGAAAAACGCAACCCCAGACTTTTCCACTCTGAAATTTCCTTTCCTTTGTATACATCAAAAATAATAACATTTTCAAGTAAATCTTCTTCTTGTCCCAAAACAATATTAAGCATTTGATCGGCTTCCATCGCATCAGGAATAACAAAGGCGGCGTCACGTGTTACCGCCGGAAATTTTGATATTTCATGACAGAAAATATTTCTTTTTAAGTAGGCGGCAACAAGAATATCTAAATTAATTTCAAATACATAGAGATTATTTTTTAAATCGATCTTTCCCAGAACATCCGGATGAACCTCTCCTGCAAAACCGATTTTCTCGTCATTTAAATAAATTCCGCAGGATTTTCCGGGATGTAAAAATGGTTCAGACGAAGAGGAAATATACCGGCAATTATTTATTTTTAAATCAAAGAAAATATTTTCCAGACATCCCTTTAGCGTATAAAAGTCGGCGTTTTTTTTCGAATCCCAAAAATCATCAGTCATTTTCCCTGTCAAAAGTCCGGCAATAATATTTTTTTCTACAGGAAGTTCCGCCGCTGAAGGATTTAGAAAAACACGCCCGATTTCGAAAATTTTTAAATCAAAAGAACCGTTGTTAGCGTTCTTTTTTGCCGTTTCCAACAGGCCGTAAATGATTGTTGTGCGCATGGCGGAAAGATCTTCACCCAGCGGATTTTTTATCCGCACAGGGCTCCGTCTTTCATCGTTTTCCGGCAAACACAGGATATCCGAAGCCTGTGGCGTTCCGAAACTGTAATTGACAATTTCAGTATATCCGCTGCCTGTAAGCAATTGCCGGAGTCTTTCTTCCATGTCTAAACGGGGAATAACTTCCATTTCCGTTACGGCAACTGCGGGCAATGTGACAGGGACGCGATCGTAACCATAAAGTCTGATCACTTCTTCAATTAAATCGATTTCCCGCGAGATATCAACCCTGCATGTCGGCGGAGTAACAAGATAGGTGCCCTTCCCTCCCCGTTTAACAAGCATGCCGATACTGCGTAAAATTCCGGCAACATCTTTTGCGCTTATTTCTGTGCCGATGATCCGGCGGATTCGATCCAGGCGCAGAGGAATATCTTGGGCGCATGGAATTTTTTCCGGATATTCATCAATATAGTTTTTACAAACGTGGCCGCCGGAAATATCGGCAATCAACTGAGCGGCTCGATTAAGTGCCTTTACCACTCCTTCCGGATCAATGCCCCGTTCAAAGCGAAAAGCGGCATCCGTAGACATGGCCATCTTTCGCGATGAACGGCGGATGGACGGCGGATTAAAATACGCGCTTTCCAGCAGAACAATCTGCGTATCTTCTTTAACTTCAGAATTCAGACCGCCCATAATTCCGGCGATAGCCACAGGCTTGACTCCGTCGCAGATCAATAAAGTATCCGCAGGCAGCGCGCGGTTTTTTTCATCCAGAGAAGTAAATTCTTCATTTGCTCTGGATTTGCGGACAACTATTCTTCCTTCTTCCAGAAAAGTGAAATCAAACGCGTGCAGCGGTTGTCCCATTTCCAGCATGACAAAGTTAGTGATGTCGACAATGTTATTGATGGCGCGCAATCCGGCCGCTTCCAGTCGGGCCTTCATCCAGACAGGCGACGGACCTATTTTAACGTTTTTTATCATTCTCGCCGTGTAACGGGGACAAAGATCGGCGTCAATTATTTTAACTGACGCCAGAGAATTGATATCCTCGGACGATTCTTTAATCTTTATAGACGGCAGTTTTAGTTTTTTGCCGGTAATGGCGGCCACTTCCCGCGCTATTCCGATCATGCTCAAACAGTCGGAGCGGTTGGGAGTAATATTTACGTCAAGAACAGTATCTTCTATATTTAAAACAGTCTCCAGAGGAGAGCCAAGCGGCAAATCAGCAGGCAAATGCATAATGCCCGATTCATCATCTCCAATTTCCAGTTCCGCTTCGGAACATAGCATTCCGTCGGATTTTTCACCGCGCAGAACGGATGGTTTAATAGTGTATCCGCCGGGGATGACAGCGCCGACTTTGGCCAGAGGAACAATATCTCCGGGCGCAATATTTTTTGCGCCGCAAACGACAGGATAATTTTGCTCTCCGTCGCTGACGGAGCATAAAGAGAGGCGATCAGCGGAAGGATGACGCTCTACTGATAAAATCCTGGCGACGACGACACCGCTAAATTGCGGACGAATCGTTTTGATCTCGTCTACTTCCAAACCGGCCATTGTCAGCTTATGAGCAAGCTCTTCTGGCGTTAATTCTATATCAACATAATCTTTAAGCCACTTGAGACTGACCAGCATAAAGAATATTATCTCCTAAAATTGTTTAAGGAACCGGATATCGTTTTCAAAAAACAACCTGATATCGGAAATGCCGTACTTTAACATGGCAATGCGTTCCAGACCCAACCCGAATGCAAAGCCTGTGTACTCTTCAAAGTCATAATTAACGTTCTGGAACACAGCGGGATCAACCATACCGGAGCCAAGTATTTCCAGCCAACCGCTTTGCCCACAAACCCGGCATCCGCGTCCGTCGCACATGACACAGCGGATGTCTACTTCAGCCGATGGCTCGGTAAAAGGGAAAAAGCTGGGACGGAAACGCAATATGGTTCCTTCACCGAAAATCTTTTTCAGAAAAGCTGTTAAAATTCCCTTGAGATCACCGAAACTGACACCTTTATCCACGAGAAGTCCTTCTATTTGATGAAACATCGGAGTATGAGATACATCCGAATCAGGTCGATAGACTTTCCCCGGTGACAAAATACGCAAAGGCGGTCTGACTTTTTCCATAATCCTCACCTGTACAGGAGAGGTATGGGTACGTAAAACAACATTATCCGAAATGTAGAAAGTATCCTGCATGTCTCTTGCGGGATGATCCCTGGGAATATTCAGAGCCTCAAAATTATAATAATCAAGTTCGACTTCCGGCCCTTCCACTACGGAAAAACCAAACGAAGCAAATATGGCACAAATTTCCCTGCGTACTTGAATTACAGGATGTATCCGTCCGCATTTTATTGCATTCCCGGGCAAAGTGACATCTATCTTTTCCTTCAATAGTATGTCTTCTTTGTTCCGGATTGCCTGCCTTTGAAGCGCTTCCTCAATTCTGGCGTCGAGAAGGTTTTTTAATTCATTGCAAAGTTTACCGAAGAGAGGTTTCTCTGCGTCGGATACTTGAGCAATATTCCTTAAAAGACCGGTCAAAAGCCCTTTTCGACCAAGATATCTGGTTCTTATATTTGAAAATTGATCTTCGGTCTCAGCCGTCTGTAATTCGGCAAGGGCATTTTTCTCTAGCTGTTTGAGTTCATTAATCATGCAGCCTGATTGCCTTTAGCCATTACCACAACTTGAGCGAACCCCTGAGGATCGTTAACAGCGAGTTCCGCCAGTATTTTGCGGTCTAATTCGATACCGGTTTTTTTCATACCGTTAATTAGCCGGCTATAGGATATATTGTTTTCACCGGCAGCCGCATTGATGCGCGCAATCCATAATTGACGAAATTCTCTTTTTCTCGCGCGACGATCGCGAAAAGCGTATTTCATCGCTTTATTTACGGCTTCGGTCGCTGTTCTAAGCAGGCGGCTGCGTGCGCCGAAAAAACCCTTCGCCTGTTTTAATACCTTTCTTCTTTTCTTACGGGCATTGACGCCCCTCTTTACTCTAGACATTTTTCTATTCTCCTAAATAATAACGAATATAACCGTCTGAGATCTATAGATAAGGAATAAGCCTTTTAATAGCTTTTTGATTTGCATGATCAACCAACGTTGATTTCCTTAAAGATCTTTTTCTTTTTGTTGTTTTCTTTGTCAGGATGTGGCTGGCAAAAGCCTTACTGCGCTTAACTTTACCTTTGGCGGTAAGAGAAAAGCGTTTTGCCGCTCCCCTGTGAGTTTTTAGTTTTGGCATCTAATCACCTCTTGATCCTTATTGTTTTTTTGGTGAAACTATCATAACCATGTTACGTCCTTCGAGTCTAGGCTCTTGATCGATAATACCTTCATTTACCAGTTCATCCTTTACTCTTTCCATCAACTTTTTGCCTATATCGGTAAAAGCGATTTCCCGCCCTCTGAACATCATGGACACTTTAACTTTATCGTGATTTTTCAAAAACTTTTTAATGTGGTTAAGCTTAACCTGCACGTCGTGTTCTTCTGTCTTAGGTTTTAATTTAATCTCCTTAACTTGAATAATGGTCTGGCTCTTTTTAGCGTCATGGAGTTTTTTACTCTGTTTGTAACGGTATTTGCCATAATCCATTATTTTGCAGACAGGTGGATCGGTAGCAGATACCTCAACTAAATCCAAACCGACCCTTTCCGCATTGCCCAAGGCTTCCTCCAGCGTAATTACACCAAGTTGCTTTCCCTCCTCGCTGATAACTCGAACTGAGGCCGATTTTATCTCTCTATTAACCCTTAAATCCTTTACTATATGTCACCTCCTGAAACTATATAGTTTAAATAAATCTATTGTTTTTTCTCACATATTTCCTGCAATAAAGCAATAAATTCGTCAACAGGTAACGATCCGGGATTCTGACCGTCACGTGTTCGCGGAGCAACTGACCGGGCTTCCACTTCTTTATCTCCGATAACAAGCATATAAGGCACTTTTTGCATCTGTGCCTGACGAATTTTATAGCCTAATTTCTCATTTTCAAAATATTTCTCACAACGAATACCCGCTTGAATCAATTTGTCATAAACTGTTTGGGCATAAGGTATATGTTTATCGGTGACTGTCAATAAAACGCATTGTACCGGTGACAGCCAGACTGGAAATGCTCCGGCGTAATGTTCGATAAGCACTCCCATGAAACGTTCAATAGCTCCCAGAATGACTCTGTGCAGCATAACCGGCCGGTGTTTTTCTCCGTCTGCGCCTATATAACTCAAATCGAATCTTTCCGGTAATGTGAAATCACATTGAATTGTAGCGCATTGCCATTTTCTCTTCAAAGCGTCTTTAAGTTTGAAATCAATTTTGGGCCCGTAAAAAGCGCCATCTCCGGCGTTTACTTCATAGCTTATTTTGTTGTCCTGAAGAGCATTCTCTAAGGCTGTAGTAGCAAGTTCCCAATCTTCATCAGAACCAATAGAATTTTCCGGTCTGGTGCTTAATTCCACTTCATATTCAAATCCGAAAATTCCCATAGCATAATTGACGAAATCAGCAATAGCGCGAATTTCCGAATTTAACTGCTGGGGTGTGCAAAGTATGTGTGCGTCATCCTGGGTGAATTGCCTTACTCTCATCAAACCGTGTAAAACGCCGGTCTTCTCGTGGCGATGAACTGTGCCTAATTCAAAATAACGCAGAGGCAAATCTCGATAACTTCTGATTTTTGATTTATAAATCAACATATGCGAAAGACAATTCATCGGCTTGATACCGTAGACTTGTTCATCTATTTCGGTAAAATACATGTTGTCCCGATAATGATCAAAATGCCCGGACTTTTTCCAGAGATCAACCTTGAGAATCTGAGGTCCCATCACCATATCATAACCGCGTTTTAAATGTTCTTTCTTTTCCCAATCTTCAATCAGGTAACGCAAAAGCATGCCTTTAGGATGAAAGATAACCAGACCAGGTCCAGCCTCTTCATTTATCTGAAACAGATCCAGTTCTCTGCCCAAACGGCGATGGTCCCTTTTTTTCGCTTCTTCCAGTAAATTCAAATAATCAGCCAGTTCGTTCTCATTGGCAAAACCAGTACCGTAAATACGCTGCAGCATTTTGTTATTTTCATTACCACGCCAATAAGCACCCGCAACACTCAATAATTTGAAAGCTTTAATCATTCCTGTTGAAGGCACGTGCGGTCCGCGGCATAAATCGATATAATCTCCCTGTTTGTAAATGCTGACTTCTTGAACATCTCCGGGCAAATCATTGATTAATTCAACCTTGTAATTTTCATTTCTTTCTTCAAACAACTTTACTGCCGCCGCACGAGGCATTTCTTCGCGGACGAAAGGATAATCAGCGGCAACAATTTTCTTCATGCGCTTTTCGATTTTAGGAAAATCATCCATGGTAAACGGCTCTTTATATTCAAAATCATAATAAAACCCGTCTTCAATGGAAGGGCCAATGCTTACTTTAGCGCCCGGAAAAATTTCCTGAACGGCTTGAGCCATTACGTGAGATATACTATGACGCAGTATGGACAAACCTTCAACGGAAGATATATCTATTAAACCAATCGTCGAATCTCCTTTTATCGGTGAGCTTAAATCCGCAGGTATATTGTTGATCTTAACAGCGATCGTACAGGCTAAGGATTCTTTTTTCCAGTTCTCCAGAGCTTTAGCGGCGGATATTCCTTCGTTAAAAGAAATTTCTTTATTATCAGGAAATATAATTTTAATATTCATAACTTATAATAAAACTGTTTTGATTCATTTTAAAAGGGCACCACAACTTGCTGATGCCCTTGAAGTACTCATCTAAAGACATTCTTTGTATTAAAATGGTAGGCAAGCAGGGATTTGAACCCTGGACATCCACCGCGTCAGGATGGCGCTCTCCCCCTGAGCTACTTGCCTACAAATAACTCAATTCATAATTTTTTAAAAATATCAGTAAAATTCTATAGTGTCAAGTAAATATCTTATTTCCCGGTCTCTTTTATATTGGTCTTATTGACTATTTTGATTCCTCTGATTATGTAAACCAATCCGGAAAAAACAGTAAATGATGCCGTTAACCAAAAGAAAAGAGTTAAAATGCATTCATAACTTAAATTATGACTAAAAGCCTTATAAAGAAGTACCAGAAAAACTGTTCCTATTTGCAAAGTAGTAGTAACTTTACCGATTAAAGCCGGTTTAATTTCGAAAGTAATCGACATCAAAGTAAGAATTGCTATGCCAAGGAGTATCATGAAGTCTCTGCTGATTACTATTACTGTCAGCCAGCTCGGTACAATTCCTAAAATTGCCAGAGTCACAAAACTGGTAGTCAGGAGTAACTTGTCGGCAATGGGATCCAAATAAGAACCAAGTTTAGTTTGAGCGTTTAACAAACGCGCCATTGTACCGTCAAGTGCGTCAGTTAAACCGGCAATAATGAATATAATCAATGCATTGTAATATTTGTCCTGAATCAGGAAAATAACAAATATGGGAACGAGTATGATCCGGGTTAAGGACAATAAATTGGGGATGTTCATTTATAGTTCTGTATTAATTCTTTCAATTTTTTTGTCTCTACCCCTGTTTAGAGTTACCATATATCGTTGTCTTCCTACCCACGCAAATTAGGTCCGTCCGGCAGAGTTTTGATTACTTTATTGACAACTTCTTCAATTACAGTTTCATAGGTCTCTTTAGATTTTCTTTCCAGCCCTTTGTGCGTTAAATCAAAATTTCTACTGGTGGATTTACCTTCGGCATTCCATAGAACTTCACCAGTCTGAGTACTTCTCAATTCACAACGAACCGCTATGGTTATTGGAGAATAAAATATTTTTTTCGATTTATTCTCTTCGGTTAATGTGCAATACATTCCCGCATCAGCGCCAACTAAATCTTTTAATAATTGAGGTTCAATGATGGCTGCACTTTTCTTCGATTTTTTTTCCAGATATAAATATTCCAGCTTTTTGTCGATTACGTCCAGCGGTAATTTGGAATAACCCTTAAAGTAAAGTTCTTCAAACAGCCTGGAACGTAACAATTGGGATGTTTTATTATCAAAAGTTTTATTTTCTACAGGAAGCAATGCAATTATCTTTGCCGAATTTTGATCATAATTAGGTTTTAACCCATATGGCGAATTAGTGGAACATCCACTTATAGTTAAACTTCCAATAATTATTGTATACAGATAAATTTTAAAAATCTTCAAATTTTCCCCTCTTCCTTTATTCGTTGCTACTCAATTTCTTTAGTTTTTCAATTTCTTCTCTGATGACTCTTTCTGCGATTTCCGGGACCAGTTCCCTGGTAATTCTTTCGATAATTTCTGCTGCCCGTTTTATAATTTCTTCATTAAGGTTGTTTGCAGTTTGCGAATCTTCAATTACATCAACAAGAGTATATATTTCTCTTTTGTTATTTACATTATTCTCATAGCCACGGCCATCAACTACAATAATTTCCTGATTGCTGCCATTGTTCTGTTCATGAATTTTTTTATCTGCCGTTGCCATGGAATCTGAATCCATAGTTGTCTCCTTCAGATCATTTTAATTAAGGAAGAGAGCTATCATAACGCAAGAAACAGTTCAAGGAATATATAAAATGTCTGATTAATGAGCAGCAATTCAGAAAGCACTCAAAAAAGGTGATGCCGTTACCCTTGTGGGCTTTGGAACCTTTGATGTTAAGAAAAGAAAAGCCCGTACTGGCAGAAACCCTCAAACAGGTAAAGCTATTAAAATAGCCGGGCAAAAAAAGTTCCTGTCTTTACAAAAGCAGGTAAAGGACTGAAAGACGCGGTTAAATAGAATTCATCGCCGGGGTCATTTCTGAATATGCTCAAAGAGCCGTCTTATGTTTCAGTAAGGCGGCTCTTTTTTTCTTCTTGTTTTCAAAAGATCAAATCAGTATCCGAATGTTGTCTTTCCTTGATTATCTTTGTCATCTTATCATTATCAATGCTCCTAATCTTGCGAAGTGATAGTTTGTTAAAAACGTAGTTTGTGGCAGATGCTTTTGTATAGTAATTTTCTTCCAGTAATGCGCGGAAGTAATTAAAGAAAAAATGAGCGGTTTAAGGAGCTATCGGACACTTGGTTCAAAAAGCCGAATCACAACCGTTCTGTTTTTCAACTTCGATTCATAATCGGTCTCCGAAAATGGTGGGTTTGTATCACCCATAGACGTAACCAAAATACGTTCGCCCTTAATCTGATGATGTTCCTTCAAAATTCCTGCGATGGTTAATGCCCGCTGTAAGCCGAGATCATAATTGTCCTTATAGAAATTGTTCTTTCGCATTGATGATGAATCGGTATGACCCTCTATGATAATCCGGCTATTTGGAACCTTATTTTGTAAAAGACGTGCAACTGCCGCCAGTTGCTCTTTAGTAGAATTTTTCAGATCACAACGAAGACTAAACAGCCCTTCATTAAATATGATTTTTGTTTCCTCATGATGGGTATGAACAGAAAATCCCGGAATGGAAGATGAAGATAAAGTGGCTCCTATCGGAGTTGATTTATTTGCTGGAGAAGAAGATTTTAGCTGTGATTGCCAATCAACATTAAATAGGGCAAACAAACCAACGATAGAAAGAAAAAAAACAACGGCTATGCTTGCTAAAAATGCCAGTCGCTTTATTAGCGCAACTGCTATCCATGGACTGTCAAGACGTTTTATCGCCGCTTTTGCAGCTTCATTATCAGGGTCTTTCTCCAAGACAGTTGTCCACAGTTCCCCTGCCTGTTCAAAATTTCCTCTCTGCGCTGGTTGTGATAATCGAA
>JQDQ01000195.1 GCA_000747625.2 Smithella sp. SCADC | reverse complement strand
TGGTTTTACCCACCTGACGGGGACCAGTGAGAAATATCATTTCCCCCGCGTTTATTTCCTGATCAAAGATATATTCTTTTACCGTGCGTTCCATGTGACCAATTTATAGCTATATGTAAAAAAGTCAAGACTATTTTACATGTTTGTGTAAAAAAGTCGAGATTTGCCGGTGGAATTTACCAGGGGAATGATGCATCCGTTAACCTGCTGACCAATCCGGTTTTGAACCCGAGTAGATATATTATCCGCAAATAAAATCATAAAGCATTAGAATCAAAGGTTATTTCGGAGAGCAACTTTTTTGATTGACAGCATAAGAAGTTTTACTGTAATAATTTATCCTTACATTATGTCAATTTTGCATAATGCAAGTAATATATAAGGTTCACAATAAATAATTCGTAAATGAATAGGGCGGGGTAAAGTATTATGAGTTCTCCAGCTTCAAACACAGCAAAGCGTTTGGAAGTAGTCGAAGAAGTCCCTGTTTCCAGAAAAGAGGTTACAGTCTGTACCAATCCCGCGACAGGCGAAGTGATAGCCGAATATCCTGTCCAGACAGTCGAAGACGTAATAAATGCAGTGAAAAACGCCCGCCGGGTTCAGCCGGCATGGCAGGCTCTACCTCTCAAAGACAAGACACAATATGTAATGAAGTTTGCGGAATATATTCAAAAGCATTCATCCGAAATAGCGGAAATAATTTCTAAGGATAATGGAAAAACTTTATGTGATGCGATGGTCGCTGAAGTGGCGCCGGCCGCACTGGCAACCGGCTACTATTGTAAAAATGCTGCCAGGTTTTTAAAAGACAGAAAACTTGGAATGGGCAACATCATGCTTATGTACAAGCGTAGCCGCATCGTCCGGGTACCATTCGGTGTAGTTGGTATTATTTCGCCATGGAATTATCCCTTCGCCATTCCCTATTCCGAAGTAGTAATGGGTTTGTTAGCCGGTAATACTGTTATTTTAAAAGCAGCATCGGAAGCGCAGGTGGTTGGTCATGTAATTAAGGAATGCGTTGAATACGCCGGGCTTCCCGAACATGTTTTTACTTATATCAATATGCCCGGCAGCAAAGCCGGCGACGCGTTCATCGATGCCGGCGTGGATAAACTTTTTTTTACCGGATCGGTTCCCGTTGGAAAATATCTGATGAAGAAAGCTTCTGAAAAGCTGACTCCGCTTGTGCTGGAACTGGGTGGCAACGACGCAATGATTGTTTGCGATGACGCGGATTTGTATCGTGCCGCGTGCGGAGCTGTTTGGGCGGGAATGCAAAACTCGGGGCAGTCGTGCGGCGGTGTTGAAAGAATTTACGTAGATAAAAAAGTCTATCATGAGTTTTTGGCAACATTAAAGGAAAGAGTCGAAGGACTGCGCGTTGGAGACGGAAAATGTCTGGCATCGGATATCGGCGCAATGACCACCAGAAAACAGATGATGACAGTTCAGGAGCATATTGACGATGCGTTAGCGAAAGGAGCAAAAATATTCGCGCAATCCAAATGCCCCCAAAACATCAAAGGTAATTTTATGCCCTGCACGGTGCTGACGGATGTTAATCATACCATGCTGGTCATGAACGATGAAACCTTCGGGCCCGTAGTCGGCGTTATGCCTGTTGAAAACATGGAAGAAGCCATCGCTCTGGCTAATGATTCCAATCTCGGGCTCACCTGCTCGGTCTGGTCCAGAAACAGGAAAAAAGCGGCACAAATCGGCCGCAAGGTGATGGCGGGAGCCATTTCCATTAACGATCACTTAATGACCCATGGCCTTGCTGAGACGCCCTGGGGCGGATTTAAGGAAACCGGAATAGGCAGGACGCATGGAGATGTCGGGTTTGCCGAAATGACGCAACCGCAAGTTATCGTAGATGATATATTGAGTACCATGCCCTTTGTTCGAAGAAACTTTTGGTGGCATCCCTTTGAAAAAATTCAATATGATGGAATGAAGGGTATGATCGACACCTTCCACGGTAAAGGATTTTGGGAGCGCTTTGCCGGGTTTAATAAATTATCTAAAGCCTTCTACAGATCATTCGTAAAAAAATAATATTTTCTGGAAAAATTCTTTAAATATCAAATGTTTAAATATAAGGCAGGTTAACTAATTAATAAATATGTTATTTAAAACACAATTGACAGACTGGCAGTCACTGTTGTATGAATTTCCAGTTTATATGTCAGAATTGTCATATATCAGATATGGCATCTATTATATTATTGAAGGTGGAAAGAAACATGAGTGATACATTTATTTTGAACGGAAAAGAGACGCCCTTCAAGCAGGGTCAGATGATTCTGGACGCGGCAAAAAACGGTGGAATTGAAATTCCTACCCTTTGTTATCTGAAAGGCTCAACACCAACCGGTGCCTGCCGAATTTGCTGTGTTGAGGTTAAGGGTGCGCGGTCACTGGTGGCGGCATGTTCCACTCCTGTGTCGCCGGGAATGGAAGTATTTACAGAGAGCGAATTGGTTCATCGCGCGAGAAAGATGAACGTTGAATTTTTACTTTCCAGCGGCAGACATAATTGCCTGATGTGCGAATCCAACGGCAGTTGTCATCTGCAGGATCTGGCCTATTTTTACAAAATTACCAAATTAAAATTCCCGGAAAAAGATGAAAAAGATATCTATCCTAAAGAAGATCAGAATCCATTCATTGTCCGTGATTTCAGTCGCTGTATTCTCTGCGGCCGCTGCGTACAGGCGTGTAACGAGGTTGTCGTGAATCGCGCCATCTCGCAAGGCTATCGCGGGAAAAGCAGCAAGGTTGTTACCGGTGGTGATCTTCCTTATGACGATGAATTAAGTGAATGCGTTTTCTGCGGACAGTGCGTTCAAGTCTGTCCGGTTGGCGCGCTGACGGAGAAAAAAGCAAAAGGTCTGGGACGTCCCTGGGAAACGCAGAAAATACGAACAACCTGTCCTTACTGCGGTGTCGGTTGCCAGCAACTGCTTCACGTCAAGGATGGCAAGATCGTCAAGGTAACGGCTGTCGAAGATGCCGAGCCGAATCAAGGCCGGTTATGCGTAAAGGGCCGTTTTGCCTATGATTTCATTTATTCGGAAGAGAGACTAAAAACACCTTTGATTCGTGAGAAAAACGGTGAGTTCCGCGAGGCTTCCTGGGATGAGGCACTTGATCTGGTGGCCACAAAATTTAAGGAGATTATTAAAAAAGACGGGCCGGATGCCATTGCCGGCGTCAGTTGCGCCCGCAGTATCAATGAAGATTCTTATCAGATGCAAAAACTTTTCCGCGCGGTTATCGGCACGAATAATATCGATCACTGCGCGCGTACCTGACACGCTCCCACCGTCGCCGGTCTGGCGACTTCTTTCGGTTCGGGCGCAATGACCAACTCTTTCGCCGATTACGCGAAAGCAAAAATGATTGTTCTTATCGGCACCAATATAAGCGAGGCGCATCCGGTTGCTTCCACTTTTGTGAAGGATGCGGTTCTGGCCGGCGCCAAGTTGATTGTCATTGATCCGCGGCGTACGGATATGGTTGATTTTGCCGACATGTTCGTTCAACTTAAGGTGGGTTCGGACGTTGCCCTGATCAATGCTTTAATGAACGTGCTCATCACTGAAAAACTTTACGATAAACAATATGTGGACTCCTGCACGGAGGGATTTGAGGAATTAAAGAAAAAGGTGATGGAATATACGCCGGAAGAAGCCGCCAAGATCAGCGGCATTCCCGCCGATACCATTCGCGAACTGGCGCGCACAATGGCTTCCATCAAGCCGGCCATGCTCATGTACACCCTGGGCATTACCGAACATATTTGCGGTGTCAACAATGTTATGTCCTGCGCCAACCTCCAGATGCTTTTAGGCAATGTCGGCGTTGAATGCGGTGGCGTTAATCCTCAGCGCGGTCAGAACAACGTTCAGGGCGCCTGCGACATGGGCGCACTGCCCAATGTTTTCCCCGGCTATCAGCAGGTGGCCAATGCGGACGCCCGGGCGAAATTCGAAAAAGCCTGGAACGTCAAATCGCTTCCGGACAAACCCGGTATGATGATGCCGACGATGATGAAAAATCTGACCACCGGAAAGGTCAAAGCCTTTTATGTTTTCGGTGAGAATCTGGCCAATACAGAGCCGGATATTAAACATGTTGAACATGAACTGCAATCGGCGGAATTCCTGGTGTGCCAGGATATCTTCCCGACGGAAACAACACGCTTTGCTCATGTAATACTTCCGGCCGCCGCCTGGAGCGAGAATGATGGAACCTTCTCCAGTTCCGAACGGCGCGTCAACCGCGTGCGCACGGCCAGTGTGCCGCCGGGCGATGCCAAGCCCAACTGGTGGATATTCAAAGAACTGGCCAAGCGCTTCGGACACGAGTGGACATCCAACAGTGCTCAGGAAATCTGGGATAACGAAATATCCGTGCTGGCTCCTTCCATGGCGGGAATCAAATACGCCCGTCTGGAAAATGACGGTCTTCAGTGGCCATGCCCCAGCGAAGATCATCCGGGCACCCCGACACTGCACAGAGGCGGAAAATTCACCCGCGGTCTGGGTATGCTCAAAGCCATTGACTATATACCGCCAGCGGAAGTTCCGGACAAAGAATATCCGTTCGTGCTTTCCACCGGCCGTCGTCTGTATCATTATCATACGAGGACACAGACCGGACGTTGTGAAGGTATCAATGATCTGCTGGGTGAGGAGACAGCCGATATCTCCGCGGCTGATGCCGAAGCCAAGGGCATTGAGCAGGGAGAGAGAATTCTGGTGAAGTCGCGTCGTGGCAAGGTTGAGGTCAAAGCTCGAATAACAGGGGAGGTTCCGGAGGGACTGGTCTGGATGGCCTTCCATTTCCGCGAAGCCTGCGCCAACTGGCTTACCAATCCGGTTTATGACCCGACTACCCAGACGGCGGAATACAAAGCCTGTGCGGTGAAAATTGAGAAACTGAAATAATAGAGGGAATAAAAATGTCCCGCTGTAAAAAAGCGGGACATTTTTTATGTACGTACCATGTTGTAAATAACATACAGAAAAACGTCTGCATGACCTGTCAAAAAATCATTCCTGAATAATTATAGTTCTCGTCTAATATGTTTTTATTGACATAATGTTATTTTTAATATAGCCTTCCGGTAATTTATTTCATATAAAAAAGGGAGGACATGTTGTTTATGAAGCGTTTAAAATTCAAACTGGTAATGACGAGAATGTTACTCATGGTGATGGGCGTGGCGATTTTCATGTCCTCGCCCGGTCAGGCTTTTGCCGGAGAAAAAATTTCCGTTGCGGTAGCGGCAAATTTTATATCGGCCTTTAAAGATATGGCGGCTGACTTTGAGGCAAAAACAAAAATTAAAATTGAAGGAACTTTTTCCTCTACGGGAAATCTTTACAGCCAGATAACAAACGGCGCGCCTTATGATTTGTTTTTGTCTGCCGATGAGGAAAGGCCTGCCAAACTTTACAAAGATGGTGCGGGGGGAACTCCTTTTATTTACGCCAAAGGACAGGCGGTTCTTTGGGCGGCCAATAAGGATTTCTGTAAGGCGAAAACCTGGCAGGATGCCCTGAAAAATGATCAGGTCAAAAAGATTGCGATTGCCAATACTCAAACCGCGCCTTACGGAGCCGCGGCGAAAAAAGCATTGGAAAAATCAGGAATGTGGGATAGCCTGCAAACCAAATTGGTCAATGCGCAGGATATCGCGCAATCGTTTCAGTATGCATCGACATCCGCGGTTGATGCCGGATTCTGTGCGATGTCGGCAACGGTCAGCGCTGAAGGCAAAAAAGGCTGTTTCTTCGTGATCAATGAAGCGCCGGAAATTATTCAGTCGGCGTGTATTTTGAAAAGAACGGCAAACCGCGCTGCTGTGGAGAAATTTGTGGAGTTTCTTAGTTCTCCCGCGGCGAAGGAAATAAAAGTGAAGTACGGTTATCGTTAAGTGGATTATCTCGCGCTTTATGTGACATTAAAACTGGCGCTGGTGACGACCGTTTTTTTAATGGTCATCGCTGCGCCTGTAGCGTACGCACTGGCTTATTACCGTTTTACGGGAAAATCATTTCTGGAAGCGCTCATCTATCTGCCAATGGCGCTGCCTCCCACGGTGATCGGGTTTTATCTGATCATCATCATGGGACCGAAAGGTTTTGTAGGCAAAGCATGGGAAATGCTTACCGGCGGTTCGCTGCTTTTTACATTTATCGGTATTACTATAGCATCTATTATTTACAGCATTCCGTTTGCCGTTCAGCCGATGAAAGCCGCTTTTTCCAAGATAGATCGCCGGTTACTGGATGCTGCTTATGTGCTCGGTTTATCCAGAAAGGCAACTTTTTTCCGGGTGATAATTCCCAATTCCATAAGCGGTATTGCTGCTGCTGCCATTCTGGTTTTTCTGCATTCGATTGGCGCGTTCGGCGTTTTGCTGATGGTCGGCGGCAGTATTCCCGGAGAAACTAAAGTCGCCTCCATCGCGATTTACGAAGCCGTGGAAATGATGAATTATCAGGCCGCAGGGCTGATCGCGCTGAGCTTTATTCCGATCAGTTACGCCTTTTTATTGTTGATCAATAAACTTAACGAGAGATCCAGCGCATGAACATTACCGCTTCTTTCAAAAAGAAATTGAAATATTTTGATCTTGATATATCATTTTCGTTTGCGAAAAAAAATATGATGGTGATGATCGGACCATCCGGCGGCGGAAAGACAACCATCATCCGCATGCTCGCCGGGCTGGAAAAACCGGAAGAGGGCAAGGTTATTTTCGGCGAAGAGGTTTGGTTTGATTCTTTGCGCCGCATCAATGTTCCGCCGCAGAAACGCCGCCTGGGCTATGTCTTTCAGGATTATACGCTTTTCCCTCATTTGAATCTTTACGATAATGCGACGTTTGCCGCCGTGGATAAAAAGCAGGTTGATGACCTTTTCGAGATTTTTAAAATCAGTCATTTGAAAAAACGCAAACCGCACATGGTTTCCGGCGGTGAACGCCAGCGCTGCGCCATTTGTCAGGCGCTGGCCAGACATCCCCGCATCCTGCTTTTGGATGAACCTTTTTCGGCGCTGGATGCCATTACGCGCCGCGGCCTGCGCGAAGAATTGAAAAATTTGAAAGGCAGAATGTCTTTCCCGATTATTTATGTGACGCATGATATAACTGAAGCGTTGTATCTGGCTGATGAACTGCTGCCGGTCGTGGAAGGCAAAATTGACGATCAATGGATGCAGCGGATGATTACTCGCGAGCCCTCAACGGAAGTGGCGCAGCGCGCCGCGCGTGAGCCGCGATTAACATTAGTATATTAAGGAGCAATAATATTTATGAACATCTGTACCTATTCCTATGAAGAGTATCTCCATCTGGTAAAATCTTTTCATGGTACTCTGGCGCCCGGCCTGCTCATCGGCGGTTTTATCGTTGATCTGGCGATGAAAAACTTGCCCGAAGGAGAATTATTTGACGCCGTTTGTGAAACGCCTGTTTGTCTGCCCGATGCCGTGCAGATTTTGACCCCTTGCACCATCGGCAACGGCTGGCTTTCCATCATCAACTTCGGTAGATTTGCCGTTACCCTGTATGAAAAATACAGCGGAAAGGGCGTGCGGGTTTATCTGGATACAAAAAAACTGGAAAAATGGCCGGAAGTGCGTGACTGGTATTTAAAAAAGAAGAAAAAGAACGAACAGGATTCTGATCTACTGATGGCACAAATCAAAGAAGCGGGGCATACACTGCTCAGCGTGCAGAAGGTTCAGGTAGAGCCGGAAAAAGTCCGCCGCAAGAAAATGGGACCGGTGGGTATTTGTCCGGTTTGCGGAGAGGCATATCCTTCAAAGCACGGAGAGAAATGCCTTAATTGCCAGGGCGAAACGCCTTACTCGGAAGTAACCAAAGTTAAAACAACAAAATAAAACGGATAAAAAATTCCGACATTGCGAGCATTTTACCCGATGCGGTGCACCGGGTTTATAATGGAAGAAACTTTAATTCCCTCTCCCTCGAGGGGAGAGGGTTAGGGTGAGGGTGAAATCAAAGGCTACCCCCTCCCCTCAATCCCCTCCCTCCAGGGGCGGGGAAGTTTCTTAGGAGATTCAAATGTTAAAAGCGGGAACAATCCTCACCGATCTATACAAGAGTATTTTACCGGAAGCAAAAGACCGAAGGATTGCCGATCTGCGCATAGGGCTTGGTTACACCGGCGTCAGGCTGGATAACGGCTGCACAGGAATTGCCGCTGTTTTATTTGATGCCCTGCCGCATGGCTGTACGGTTATGCCGGCGGCAGGAAGTTTTGCCGGCTCTTCCGCGGCTGATTTGCTGCAATATCTTGTTGACGGAAAGAATCCTCTCGAAATCGCTATAGGATTGGCTGTCGCCAATGCTTTAATTAAAGCACCCGCTGATTGTGCCGATAATAACGAAGCAACAACTTACCTTAATTTGAAGTCCGGCGAGAAAGTAGCGATGGTGGGGCTTTTTGCTCCATTGGTCGAACGCATTCGTTCCACCGGCGCGACACTGACCATTATTGAAAAAAATCCCCAGCGACTGGAGTTGCTGTCAGAAGAGGACAAACTAAAAGCGCTTAAAGATTGCAATGTCGCGATTATCACTGCCACAACACTTCTGAATAACACCTTTGAGGAAACTGTGAGTTATTTAGGCAAACCACGTTCGGTTGCTTTACTGGGACCATCCACGCCGTTGTTGCCGGAGATTTTTCGAGGCAGTCCTGTAACGCATCTCGGCGGTGCAGCAGTTGCTGATTCAGCCAAAGTTTTACAAATCATTTCCGAGGGCGGCGGCACGCCGACGCTAAGGCCTTACTTGCGTTTTGTCAACATTTTTTGTAAAAAATAAACATTATGGTTATTTTTATAAGATAATTTGACAAAAATTATCTTGCATCTATAGCTTTATGACTGACAGTCATATGTTATTTTTAACATAATGTCAAGAAAAACATAATAACCGAAGTGAACATTTTACTGCAAAAGATGGAGTATGGCGCCGCAGATTTGCCGCGATACTCCTGTAACGCATCCCGGTGGGGTGGCTGTCAAAAAATCCGCAAATCATTTTTAAAGGCGGCGGCACGCCTGTGCCGCGTCCTTATCTACGGTTTGTGAGTCTGATCAGAAAATAGAAAAAATACCAACGGGAAAAACTAATCATAACATTCAAAACTCTCTTGTTGACGGTAATTTATCTGTCCAGGTCTTGTTTTTTCCTCTCAGTTTCAAAAGCCAGGAGTGCGAAAGGGAAGGGGGCAAGGCTTCTTTTTATAACACCCTGCAGGAAAGATATGGCTACACCATAGTTGGTTACAGGAACGCCTGCTTCATTGGCTTTGCGCAAACGGTTGAGCATTTCCCGGCGGTTGATCATGCAGGCGCCGCAATGGATAATCAGTTTGTATTTTGTCAGGTCATCGGGATAATTTCTTCCCGTTGATGTATCTATCTGCAAATCGCCTCCTACATATTGCCTGAGCCAGCGGGGAATCTTCACCCGGCCGATGTCATCTTCCAGCGCATGATGGGAGCAGGCTTCAGCAATCAATACCCGATCTCCTGGTTGTAAATAACTTATGGCTGCCGCTCCTCGCGCCATGAGGGACAGATCGGCCTTTTGCCGTGCAAAAAGAGCAGTAACGCCGTAATAATCATGGGACTGGCATCGAAATATTCTTTACATTTTTCTTTGTTGGTTCCCATGCCGCACACATGTTCAGTGAGCAATCCATTGATATTGATCAGCAGATCCAGCGATTCCAGAAGCGCATGGGCAAGCAGTGGCAGAAATTCATTGATTTGCAAAGTGCCCCGGTTCGCAGTTTCGGTAATGATTCCATCGTTGGCAATGACTTCATTCATATTCATGTTTGTGGATGTCCCCGCACCGCCCTGCAAAGCATCAAGGGGAAATTGATCAGAGAGTTTGCCGTTCGTTTATCGTCCATAATCATTTGTTGCCTTTAAGGAATGATTTTAAAAGAGGTGTGCCCGTAAGAACAAACCTCTTTTTTACATAAGAGAAAGTGTCACCATTATCTTATTCTTTTCTGTGGGGCACTTCAGTGCCTCTCTGCACATACTTGGTGTGGAGGAGTTGGTGCGACTTGTGTCCCAAAGGCTCCTTCAAAAACTTATCATATAGTTTTTTGACCGATTCATTCTCGTGTGATTGACGGTTCTTCTGCACTTTCCCGTCGTCTTTATAAAGAGCGGAAGAGCGCAGTATTCTGATCTCATTATTCGTTGGAATTGGTTCACCGCCGCCGGCGATACAGCCGCCGGGACAGCACATAATTTCGATAAAGGCATAGTTGGCCTTGCCTTCGCGAATCAGGTCCAGCAGCTTGCGGGCGTTCCCCAAACCATGGGCTACAGCGACACTGACGTCTCCCAACGGTCCGACGTTGATGGTTGCTTCCTTTACGCCTTCCAGACCGCGGACAGGTGTGATATCCAGGCTGGGCAGGTTTTCTCCCGTGACTACGGCGTAAACCGTACGCAGAGCCGCTTCCATCACACCACCGGTGGCGCCGAATATTGTCGCCGCGCCGGTGTATTCGCCCATCGGGGCATCGTAATCTTCATCCGCCAGGGTTTCAAAATCAATTCCGGCTTCTTTGATCATGCGTCCCAGTTCGCGTGTGGTAAGAACATAGTCGACATCCTGGAAACCGCTGCTGTTCATTTCCTTGCGTTGGGCCTCGAACTTTTTGGCGGTGCAGGGCATGATGGAGACGGAAACTATATCTTTCGGATCGATGCCCGCCGTTTCCGCGTAATAGGTTTTGGCCAGAGCGCCGAACATTTGCTGGGGCGATTTGCATGTTGATACATGCGGGAGCAGATCAGGATAGAAATGTTCGCAGAATTTGATCCAGCCGGGGCTGCACGATGTAATCATCGGCAGTGTGCCGCCTTCTTTGACACGTTTGAGCAATTCGTTACCTTCTTCAATGATGGTGAGATCAGCTGTAAAATTAGTGTCAAATACTTTATCAAATCCCAGTCTGCGCAGAGCGGCAATCATCTTGCCTGTGACCAGACTGCCGGGAGGCATTCCGAACTCTTCACCCAGGGCGGCGCGGATGGCGGGCGCTTCCTGAACGATAACGTGTTTGGTAGGGTCCTGAAGAGCGGCCCAGACTTTGTCCACGTCGTCTTTTTCATAAAGTGCGCCCACCGGACAGGCGAGGATGCACTGACCGCAGGCGACGCAATTGGATTCGGCCAGAGGGAGATCCATCGCCGGAACGACTTTCACTTCGCTGCCGCGATAGGCCGGTGTCAGTACGCTGACGGTCTGAATCTGATCGCAGACCGTAACACAGCGGTGGCATTGAATGCACTTGCGGTTGTCGCGGACGATTGCAGGGCTGGAACGGTCAATCAACTTTTCCTTCTGGGGAAATTCGGTGTAGGGGAAACGAACTTCCTTGATGCCGACAAACTCGGCGACTTTCTGCAGTTCGCAGTTGCCGTTTCTCACGCAAAAGTTGCACTCCTGCGGATGATTAGCCAGTAATAGTTCCACAACCATTTTTCTGGCCTGACGGACTTTTTGAGTGTTGGTATGGACGACCATGCCTTCTGAGACCGGAAAAACACATGCAGCAATCAAACTGCGCTGGCCTTCCACTTCCGTCATACAAACACGGCAAGCGCCGGGCGTGTGATTAATTTCTGTACAGGCACAAAGAGTGGGAATTCTGATTCCGATACTACGAGCAGCTTCGAGAATCGTTGAGCCCGCTTTTACTTCAACATGACGATTATCGATTGTCAAATTAACTGTTGCCATAAATTATTTCTCCTTTTAAAAAAAAATTAAAGTTATTTGTGTTTTTGCCTTTGACCAATGTTATAATTAGGGGTCAGCAGTTGGATAATTTCTTTGCGGTTTAATTCCTTGCCCTCATGAGCTTTGCCGATCAGGTTTTCCGCTGATTTAGATATAAACATCTCTTGTGCCTTCCTCGATTTTTTGCAGGCGGTCGGATACCATTTTCTTTCTTTTTGTTTTAAAAGTTTCATTCAGCATTTTTTCAATCAGTTTTTCTCCCGCCTTACGGGTTACGGGACTGGCGTAATCCAGCAGATACTCTTTGAAGGTGAAAACAGCGTTGGTCTGGCAGAATTTCTGAATCAATCCCGGCTTGGCCAGATCCATGAAATCCTTTCCCGTGCGTCCCAGACGGTAGCATGCCGTACAGAAGCTGGGGATGTGACCGCGTTCGGTAATGTCCAGAATAACTTCGTCGGGCGTGCGCGTATCTCCCAAATTGAATTGTGCTGCGCGGAAGGCATCGCTGTTATCTTCCTGGTATCCGCCGGGATTGGTGCGTGAACCGGCGCTGATCTGGGAGATGCCCAGTGCAAAGACTTCCGACCGCAGGGCGGGATTTTCTCTGGTAGAGAGAATCATTCCGGTGTAGGGCACGGCCATACGAATGATGGCAACAAGCTTTTTAAAGTCATGATCGCTGACCGGATGAGGCGGTTTGATGGCCGCCGGAGCGTTGAAGGCCGGTTCCAGCCGTGGAATCGAAATGGTATGTGGCCCGACACCGCAGTCTTTTTCCAATTGCAGGGCATGCAGAAGCAAACCCAGGACTTCGAATTTATAATCATAAAGTCCGAATAATGCGCCGATGCCCACGTCATCAACGCCGCCTTCCTGGGCGCGGTGCATGGCTTTAAGACGCCAACTGTAATCTTTCTTGGGGCCGCTGGGATGCATGATTTTGTATGTTTCGTGATGATACGTTTCCTGAAACAAAACAACCGTGCCGATGGCGGTTTTCTTGAGTTTTCTGTATTCTTCAACGTCCAGCGGCGCGATTTCCACATTAATTCGCCGGATTTCTCCGCCATTTTCGGTTTTTACGGAATAGGCGGTTTCGATAGCTTCCCTGAAGTATTCCAGTGATGAATGCTCCGGGTGCTCGCCGCAGAGCATCAGCAGGCGTTTGTGACCTTCGCGTTCCAGAACCCGCACTTCTTTCTTAATTTGCTCCATTGTCAAAGCCATGCGGTTGAGTTCCTTGTTGTCACGGCGGAATCCGCAATACAGGCAGTTGTTGGAGCAGTGATTGGCGATATAAAGCGGCGCGAATAAGACAAGACGATTGCCGTAAATATCTTGTTTGATTTTATGAGCCGCCTGCAGGATTTCACCGATCAGTGTGTCATCTTCTGTTTGCAGCAAAACGGCGACGTCTTCCGGCGACAGGCCTTTCAGCTCATAAGCCTTGTTGATAATTTCGCGGATATGTTTTGCGTCGGGATTTTTAGCTTGTTCAAGAATGCTTTCAATGTGATTGTCGTCAATAAAATCTTGCATGATTTTTTACCCTTCATTTTTATTAAATTTTTGTTAGAGAGGATTTGACCGAAACGCCGGGCAATGCGCCCAGCTTTCCCGTCAATGCGCCGATTTCATCGTTCGTGGCGTGAACAATGAGCGCAATGATATGCAGATTGCCGGGCGCATAGGGGAGTCCCATGCGTCCGATGATCATTTCACCGTAGTCGCAGAGAATCTGATTGACTTTCTGTGCCTGGCTGGTTCTGTTGGTCACAATAATTGTTACCGTGCCGATGCGTCTATCCATAAATTCCTCACAAAAAAAGGTCTGATTCCGGAAGAATCAAACCTTTTTATTTTAAAGACTCCAAACTTCCTTTAAGATCAGATATTTCCTCCCTCTCAGGCAGAACTTTATTGATAACTACACTATTTTCATCACCGTCATTTTGTCAACTCTTATTCTTGGAAATGGCGATAATTTCTTTTTCCACCCACAGCGGAGCCATTTCCCGGGCTTCTTCATAGGGGATTTTACCATGCAGAAACATCGCCTTGAAATCATCGAACATGTAAATTCCCAAGAAAACGTGAACGCATAAAAACAGCGTCAGAGCCCATGCCGCGATGGTGTGCAGATGTCCCATCAGAGCAACCGTTCCGTGAGGCAGATTATGCGGAAATGCCCAGAGCGCCATACCTGTAAAAATAAGGATAGCGCCGCCGATAAAGACAAATACGCCGAAGAGTTTTTGTCCGGAGTTGTATTTCTCCATCGGGGGGACGGGAACTTTCTTGTGCAGAAGCAGTTTTTGGGGATATCCGCCGAGAACGGCAAACCACTTGAAATCGTTGCCTTTGATGGAAAATACCCTGCTGATGAACAGCACGACACGTTTATAGCCGATAATAAAAAAGGATAAGGCGTCAAATGTCAGCAGAATTCCGGCGGCAATATGAATATGCATGGTTAAATTCATCGCGCCTTCCGTAAAAGGTTTAAAAAAAAGAATCAAACCGGTTAACGCCAGAGGGATAAAGCTGATAACCAGCAGATAATGAAATATTCTTACGCTCAAAGGGTGCTTTAAAATCATATTGTTGCTGTGCATAACTAATAAACCTCCATATTAAGATAGAGCTTTCGTTCTGTTAATGTATTTTGTGTGCAGTAGTTCTTCGGACAGATGGCTCAAGGGCTTTCCGCCGAATTCCTTGTAATAACGGGCTACGGACTTGTTCGCGTGGCTGACACGAATCTTGGATTTAATGTCATCCTGATAAAGATTCTTTGTGCGCGCTTTGATATAATCGTTACTCGATGCCGCTACTGATCTGATCCATATGGCCGGCAGGGCCAGAAACGCGGTAACGATTCCCGTAATGGTGAGAAACTCTCTACGAGTCACTTGAAGCGGATTTTCAATATATTTGTAATCTTGGTCAGACATAATTATTCTCCTTTAATTAGTTATTTCCAGGCAAACCAGGGACGGATGGCATCAACCCAGGAAGAGCCTGTTTTCTGAATAGGCTGCCCGCCGCCGTTAATGCATCCTCCGGGACAGTTCATGACTTCGATAAAGTGATAAGGGGAAGTTCCCGCAAGAACCTGATCAATGACGGGTTTCAGATTTCTGGCTATGCCGTGAACCACTGCCAGGTTAATAGTTACCTCTTTATTGTATTTGCTGTCCTTGAGCGTAACCGAAGCGCTCTTGACCCCTTTTAATCCACGCACCGGCTTGAACTCGACGTCCGTAAGTTCGTTCCCGGTAATGACCGCGTAAACCGTTCTGACGGCGGCTTCCATGACGCCGCCCGTGTTGCCGAAGATCGTTCCGGCGCCTGAATATTCCGCGAAAAGGATTTCAGGCGTGTAGTCCTGCTCTTTGGCCAGATTGATTTTCATTTTCTTAAACAGACGGGCAAGGTCGCGTGTTGTCAGGACGACATCCACATCCGGATAAGGTTCACCCTTTGCTTGACCAAGATGTTTATGATACTCATAAGCGCTCTTGAATTCTGGACGTGATGCCTCTAATTTTTTGGCCGTACACGGCATAATGCCGACCGTGTAGATTTTTTCAGCCGGTTTTCCCAGGACTTTTGCTCCATAAGTTTTGGCGACGGGTCCGGCCATCTGCTGGGGTGATTTTGCCGTGGATAAATGGGGTATCAACGACGGATACTGCGTTTCCACGAATCGAACCCATGCCGGACAGCAGGATGTAAATTGGGGCAGGGGGCCGATGGGCTCGCCTTTTTCGCCTTGTTCACCGAAAACGGCATGACGCGCCCGTAAGATGAATTCCGATCCTTCTTCCATGATGGTCAAATCGGCGGCAAAATTGTTGTCGAAAATTTCCATTCCCGCTTTTTTCATTGCACCGTAGAGTTTTCCGGTCACCAGCGAACCGACGGGCATGCCGAATTCTTCGCCGATGGCAACGCGCACGGCGGGTGCGATAATTCCGACAACCGTTACACTCTTATCTCCCAATTTGGCAATGACTGCGTCCACGGCATCCGATGTTTCGTAGGGTGCGCCGAACGGACAATTAACAAGACATTGACCGCAGCTCAGGCACAGATCAACATCGATACTGTGTGTCGCGCCGAACATACCTGTAATGGCTCCGGTCGGACAGTGGCGTTTACAGGCATCGCATCCTTTGCATTCGGATGCCTTGATGGCTATGACGCCGGGGATTTCTCCCTTTTGATACGTTTTTGCAGTTACATTCATTTTCCGGTTCCTCCATTTTATTAGACACTGCAATCAGATTGCAGATAGTCTCCTTATTTTTGTTCCTCATTAGGTTTTGAAAATTCAGCATTTTATAATGGTTGCTTTGACAAATGGAGAATAGACAAGGGGACGAAAAGTGTTGTATGTCCTAGTTAAATTGCCATTGCAAAGCTCATACTTATATGCCATAATAAACATATGTTTCTAAAAACATATACTATCAATGACTGTTAGTCAAGACGTTTTTTGAGCAAAATTAACGTTGCGTCCGGCAAGTGATATGATTATATAATTACTGAATATTTATCTGCATAAGGTGATATACTGTTAATCTAATTATGAAATAGTGTGAAAATTTTATAATCTATCTTTTTTCCCATTACCATCTGAAGTAATCCGCACCATAAAACAATTTTTTCAAATGGCATTTAGTTTTCTCTTGACATATATGTCTATTGAGACATATATGCTAAGCAAAGCATATGTTTATTGAAGCATAGATATTTCAGGAGGTTTTTGACTGTTTTTTAAATTCAGCTCATCGTTTAAATTCAGTGGTACATCACAAGTGATTAATTTTATTTTTCAGTATGCCTTTCCGATTGCTATCGGCTTTTATCTGTCCGGTTTGGTTTCTTATCTTTGCCATCGGCCTAAAATAAGCTTCTGTATTTTTCTCATCGGTTTTATTTCGCATACCCTTTACCAAATAAGCAGAGGCTTGTCGCTGGGCGTCTGGTTTGTCGATCCTGTTTTTGATGCAAACTATTTCCTGCCCTGGTCGATGGCGGCCATCTGTCTGGTGATGCGATTCTTTTCCAAAGATGAAAAGAATAAAACGATCATTCATTCGATGATTATTCCCGTTTGCTTCTTTTCCACGCTGGGATTGTTTCTTCCCCGGGGAATTATGCCTCCCGGTCCACAGCATCAAACGATCCTTGTGTCCGTATATTACAGCATCGATATCATCGCTCAGGCCTGTTTTCTTCTGGGGGCCTGGTTCGCTTTCTTCCATTTAAGGGGGAAAGATCAGGATAAACTTTTTAATTCTTTAATAGCCGCGGGATTTATTTTTTACAGTATTTCGCAGGTCGTCGGGGCTTACTGGGCCTATCTGGGTTGGTCTCTTCCGATGCACTGGAGCGCCAAACATCTCCAGTCCGCTTCCATCTGGTGTTATTATGCCGCTGTTTTGCACTTAAGGTATTTCCCGGCCTGGAACTCCAGACATGAATCCTGGTTTGCCCTGGGTGGCGCAACGCTCCTCCTTGTTTTTAATTACAGCGCTCAACTAAGCGCTTTCAGTTTCCCGAAGATAGGAGGATAGACGCGATGGTCAAACGAATCCGGGATTTCTGCGGAGATATCAAAGTCAATTTCTGGCTCATCTTTGCCGTTTCTTTAAATCTGGCCGCCGGCGCTTATTATATCAAGTTTAATCCGGCTTTATTTAAATCGCTCAATCATTCCCTCGTTCAGAACTGGTTTATTCAATACGGACAATATCAACCAGGTCAGAGCTGGTGGATTGTTCTTTTATTTGTTCTGGCATTTTTTCTGGGACTAAACACGTTTGTCTGTGCCTGCAAAAGAATAGCTCAACTCTGGCCGCAGAGAAAACAATCCGGATTCCGTGCTTTTTCAGTAAAAATTTCCCCATCCCTGATTCATCTTTGTTTTGTCATCATTTTGGCCGGACATTTTTTCAGTCTGATTGCGGTCGATGAACAGAATGTGCCGGTTACTTTAAATCAGCAAATCGTGTTGCCTCGGGGCAACAGCATAGAAGTGGTTAGCCGGGAAATTGAACATTATACAACGCCTGTGGTCTTTGAAGGTGCATTAAAGCAGTGCAGCGTCGTGCTGAAGCTTCAGAGTCCGCAAAAGTCAGAGACAAGAGATTTGCGGGTTTTGAATCCGATATACTGGCAGGGAATGAGTATTCATCTGGATGTTTTTACAAAAAAGCATTCACAAGAAAAAGCGGCGAGTCCGGAATTAAAACTGGTTATAAAGAAAGATCCCGGTGTGGCGCTGGTTATCATGTGTTTTGCGATTCTCTGCCTGCTGCTGTTCTGGTATTTCCCGCAAAGAAAAAAAACCTGAGGAGGAGACTGACCGGATGAGAAAAAATATTTTAGTATGGCTTTGTTGTTTCTTTTTGCTTTTCGGTTTGCAGGCGAAGGGGTGGGGGGCAGGCACTTCTGCGGGCTTCAGTATCTCCGGCGCAGTCAGGCAGTCAATCCGTTTGACTCCGGAAGATCTTAACAGATTTCAGTCAATCCATGTCCGTCTTAATGAAGTGGACAGCGGGAAGAACTATTCCGGCGCCTTCAATTATCAAGGGGTTCCTTTGCGTTCACTTCTGGAACTGGCCGGCATACACAAAGAAGAAAGCGCCTTTCCAAAGTCTCTGGATGTGGTTGTCATTGTCCGGAACATCGTTGGAAAACAGGCGGTCTTTTCCTGGGGGGAAATATTTTACCGGAATTCCGGTGATATCATCGTTGCCTTTGCCGCCGAGCCGGTGATGCCCGAACTGCCCCAGGGCCGTGAGAAGTGGGGGAATTTGCTGGCGAGACCTATAGGATTTCCCAAGCTGATCGTGGCCAACGATTTGTATGCCGACCGTTCCTTGGAAACCATCGCCTCCATCGAGGTGCTTGTGTTAAATCCGTCGATGAAAAACCGGAATGACGACGGTCAATCCCCTACCTCATTTACCGTTAACGGTGCGGTTAAAACGCCTCTGACAATTTCCGATCTGACAAACTGGCCTCATACTAATGCCGTGATTAAAGTAACGGGATCATTGAAAGGATATCATGGTTTACAGCAGGTCAGCGGTGTGCCTTTGGCCAAAATGCTGGAAATTGCCGGGGCGGCGATGGAGATCAATACGGTTTATCTGGTGACCCATTCCGACGGCTACCGCGCCGCCCTGTCCTTCGGAGAATTGTTTCTGGACCCGGCGGGAGAACGGATTCTGATTGCCGACGGAAACGATAATCAAAAGGCGGGAAAAGAAGGCAGATTTACGCTGCATATACCGCACGATTTGTCTTCCGACCGCAATGTGAAAGGTATCGAAAACATCGAGGTCATCAATTTAAAAAAATCCCCCAAGGTCTACATCATCAGTGTAGGCTGCGCCGACAGCAGCTTGATAACGTTGGAGGCTTTAAATTATCTGAACAAAACCGATGCCGTGGTCGCATCCGAAGACATTGCCGAACGCTATGCTTTTTATATCGGCCATCGCCCGGTGCTCTTTGATCCTTTTAAATTGATACCCAAATCCGCTGAGGAGAGCGAACACAAAGAATTATCCCATCCCGGACGCGAAAAATTAAAAGCTCAAAGGGTGGAAAAAGCCGCCGGGATAATCCGCGAAGCGCTGAATCAGGGAAAATCCGTCGCCCTTCTGGAATATGGCGATCCGACGATTTACGGCGGTTTCCGCGGAATCAATGCCGCGTTTGCGGATCACGAGAAGCAATATATCCCCGGCGTCAGCGCCTTCAACGCCGCCAATGCCCTGATCGGCAGGGAAATGGCCTGCAAGGGGTCGATTGTTTTATCCTCACCCCGGGCATTAAAAGAAAACCCCACTCTAATAAAGTCCGTGGCCGGTAATGGCGACACACTGGCCATTTTTATGGGACTCCGGGAGATTGAAAATCTTATTCCGCTCTTGAAAAAATATTATCCAGGCGCCACCCCGGTGACCTTTGCCATCCGTGCCGGCTATTCCAACAGCAAGCGTTTGATCAAAACCACTTTAGAGAAGGCGATGGAAGCGGTTGATAAAGAAAACGAAGAAAAGGAATCCTGGTTGGGGATGATCTATGCCGGTTCCTGTCTGGAATAAAGGAAGCTGAGGCATGCAACTCAAACGGGAATTGAATCTATCAGACGCCACCCTGCTGGTCGTCGGCAATGTGGTCGGCGCGGGAATATTCACCACCAGCGGCTTTCTGGCGGGAGAACTTCCTCATCCATTGTTTTTTATCGGGATATGGATCCTGGGAGCACTCATTACATTCTTTGGAGCCTTAACCTATGCCGAGTTGGCCGGGATGTTCCCCAAAGCCGGGGGAGATTATCAATTCTTAAAAGCCGGTTACGGACATTGGGCCGGATTTCTCCTGGGATGGGTCAATTTTTGGATCATTATTCCCGGTTCCATTGCCGCCCTGTCGCTGGCTCTGGTCAGCTATTTAAAACCCCTGTTGATCCTGAATGATCCCTTATTGGAAAAGGGACTGGCATTGGGAACAATCTTTTTTTTCTCCTGGATTAATTATCGGGGCATCCGCTGGGGCAAAACGTCGCAGGATTTTTTTACTTTAGGCTCTTTAGTAATTCTTGTCGCCTTTATTGCCGGCGGCCTCATTTGGGGAAAAGGCAGTTGGGACCATTTCACTGTTCTTTCCTCACAACCCCTTCCTTTTTCCAAAATTTTCGGCTCCGCGATGATCGCCATTATTTTCACTTACAGCGGGTGGTTCGCCTCGGCCTATCTGGGCAGCGAAATCAAAAAACCGGAGCGAAATCTGCCTCTCTCTCTGCTTCTGGGCACAGCCATTGTTGGAATCCTTTATACCTTGATCAATGTCACTTATCTTTACGCTCTGCCTCTTAGCGAACTTGCGGGGGCGATCAATGCCGGACAGGCTACCGCTGCCGCTCTTTTTAATCCCGCGATCTCGACGGTGATTTCCGTGGCCATCATTCTGGCTATTTGTTCGAGTATCAACGCCACAATCATGGCCGGATCAAGAATCTTTTACGCCATGTCCGAGGATAAAATATTCTGGTCTTTTTTAAAGACACTCCATCACCGGTTTAATACCCCTCATCTGGCCATTTTAAGTCAGACCGTTCTGTCCGTTGTATTGGTCTGTCTGGGAACGTTCAACCAGCTTTTAAGCTATGTTGTTTTTATCATGCTCATCGTCTCCATTACCACCGGCGCCGCTCATTTGATCCTGCGCCGGAAAAAGCCGGGACTGCTCAGGCCTTACCGAACTTTTGGCTATCCGATTGTTCCCATTTTATTTATCGTTGCTTATCTCTGGATCAGCCAACAAATTTTTATGGAAAAGCCTTCGACATCACTGGTGGGACTTCTCTTAACCGTGTCGGGATTACCGTTTTATTTCTTTTGGATAAAATCCAATAAACCAATAAAAGGAGGAAAAACATGAAGAGGAAGAAGAAATTAATTTTTTTAACGCTATGTGTGTTTGTTTTGTTTTTGTTTAACATCGGCTGGGCTGAGGAGTCTGCCACCAAGCCAGCCAGGGAATTCGAGGTCTATAACCTGGGTGAAGTGGTCGTTTCGGCGGAAAAAGCCAGGGTCAGAGAAGTGGCGGTTGTCAACGAAATTACCGCCGAGGATATCAAGGCTACCAACAGCAAAACCCTGGCCGAGGCCTTATTCAGTGCTCCCGGAGTTCGTGTAACCACTGGAGCGAAGAATACGCCCAATGTTTCTATCCATGGCTTTAATCAAAGCCAGCTTCTGATTTTAATTGATGGGGTGCCCTATTATGAAACAAAATATGGCTCGTTGGATTTGAACCAGATTCCTACGGAAAATATTGCCAAAATAGAAATCACCAAGGGCGCGGCTTCCGTCCTCTATGGAGCCAACGGCCTGGGCGGAGTCATTAATGTTATCACTAAAAAACCTTCCGATAAACCCTATACCAGCGCCTCATTTGAAATGTCGGAAAACGATACCTACCGGGCATCCGCCACGCACGGCATGAAGAAAGGGATATTCAATTACTGGTTGAATTACACATATGCGAAATCGAATGGCTATGATCTGTCTGACGATTTTGAACCGAGAAAGACCGCAATAAACAAAAAACCGGGTGGAACTACCTACAGGGTTTTGCAGGATAAAGGCGAACGGGTCAATTCGGATTATGAGAGTAATAATTTCTGGGTTAAGGTCGGAATAGAACCCACAAAAGATTCCGAGTATTACCTGAATTTTCATTATCTGGACAGAGATAAAGCCTGGGCTCCTTCAATAGAAAGTCTGCAGTACATTAACAGCAAGCCCTATTTTACTAATTTTGCCCGACTGCCGGAGTATAAAGATTGGGGAGTTGACTTTGATGCCAAGCAAAAGGTTACTGATAAAGTAACCTTAAAGGCCAAGCTTTTTTATCACCACCATAATGATGATCTGGTTTCTTATACAGATGAGACCTACTCAACTGAACTGGCAGACAGCACCTATAAAGATTACATTTTGGGCGCGTCTTTCTTTACCGATTATCAACCGGTCAATTGGGACATTGTAAGAATGGCTGTTCATTACAAAAAAGATAATCATCAGCAGCGAGATGACGATTACCTGCCTTTTGAGGAATCAGAATCCTATACCGGTTCTGTGGGGTTGGAAAATGAATTCAACCTGATTAAAAATTTATCGGTTGTGGCCGGTGTCAGTTACGACTGGTTTGATGTGGACAAAACCGAAACAACCGTATTTGACACAATTGACAAATCGAAATTCGATCATATGGCCGAAAACACCCCCACCAATGACCATGCTTTTAATCCGATGGTGGGCTTGACCTATACTTTCTCCGACGCCACGAAAATATTTGGTTCTGTGGCCCACAAGACCCGTTTCCCGACGCTCAACGAGCTTTACAGCAGTGCCAAAAAAGGGGGAAATCCCGCGCTGGAATCGGAGGAAAGTTGGAATTACACTCTGGGAGTATCGCGTCCCATCTCTACTTTCGCCAAAGCCGGACTATCACTTTTCTATTATGATGTTGCCGACATGATTTGCAAAGGTGGTCCAGCTTGGACCGGTAAATTGCTTTACAATGTAGGGGAAGTTTCGCTGTACGGCGTTGAGGTGAATGCTGAGGTTAACCCGCTTGATGGTCTGACCCTGCGGGTCGACTATACTTATGAAGAAGCCGAAAACCGGAGTGACGGCAAGGTGACTGACGATGTAACTTATGTCCCCAGACATAAAGTGGATTTTGCTATGCAGTACCAGATTCCTGTGATTAAGACCAAGCTCAATTTCGACATGACTTATGTTGCAAAGACGTACTCTGAACTACCGACTCCTCAAAGTTCAGCAACAGCCGTGCTCGAGGCGAGCGATTATACGATATTTGATGCCAAAATTACTCAGCCTTTCCTGAAATATTTTGAGGCCTATATGGCTGTTAGAAATATTTTCGACAAAAACTACGAACCGGAAGTCGGTTATCCTGCTCCGGGACGAAGTTATTGGGCAGGGCTTTCGGTAAAATTTTAAAGGTTAAGAAATTTCCGATATCAGGAGTCAGAATCTGTGAAAAATTATTTTTTAGGTTCTGACTCCTGAATTCAGTGCGAGGGAAAAAATGGAATGGCTTAGAGTTGTCATCGATTATGGAATAATAGGATTTTTAATTCTCTTAAGCATTATTGCTATAGGGATTGCCATCGAAAGATTTTATTATTTTAGACATATAAAACTGAATGACTTCCCGGATAAAAAAAGTCTGGAACTTGAGTTAACAAAAAAGATTCACCTCATTGCCACCATCGGCAGCAATGCCCCGTATATTGGTTTGCTGGGAACGGTTCTGGGCATTATGCTTACTTTTTATATGATCGGGAAAGAAGGTTTTATGGACACCGGCAAAATCATGGCCGGTTTGGCCCTCGCCCTGAAAGCCACGGCCATCGGCCTTCTGGTGGCCATTCCCGCCGTGTCTCTATATAATTTTCTTTTGAGAAAAGTTAAGGTTCTGCTCATGACCTGGGAGATCGATCATGGAAGAAAAAGAGTTTGATTATATCAATGTCATTCC
>JQDQ01000194.1 GCA_000747625.2 Smithella sp. SCADC | reverse complement strand
GAACTTGGTTGTTAGTTTTTAAACAGGAATGTAGATAATAAAATATGGCCAAAGAGGAAGCAATTGAAGTTGAAGGTCGGGTTCTTGAACCGCTACCCAATGCCATGTTCCGTGTGGAGCTTGAAAATGGGCATAAGGTTTTAGCTCATATTTCGGGTAAAATGCGTATGCATTTTATCAAAATACTTCCGGGGGATAAAGTTACGGTAGAACTTTCACCTTATGATTTAACCCGGGGCCGAATTACTTACAGGACGAAATAAAATTTTTTTTACTGAGAATAAGGAGTTGAAATCGTGAAAGTAAGGTCGTCTGTAAAAAAAATGTGCGATAAGTGTAAGATTGTCAAACGAAAAGGCGTTTTGCGGGTAATTTGTGAAAATCCCAAGCATAAACAACGTCAAGGCTAGATTTTAATATTCAGGAGGTTATAGGTGGCACGAATTTCAGGTGTTGATTTACCGAAAAACAAAAGAATGGAAGTTGCTTTAACTTATATTTACGGCATTGGACCGGCTAAATCAAGGCAAATCCTGAACAATGCGGGAGTCAGTCCGGATACTAAAACGGACGATCTGGCCGATTCGGAAATATCAGCCATTAGAAATATAATTGACAAGGATCATAGAGTTGAAGGTGACCTGCGCAGGGAGGTGTCCATGTCTGTCAAGCGTTTGATGGATATTGGCGCTTACCGTGGTTTGCGGCATCGTAAGGGGCTTCCGGTAAGGGGACAAAGAACTCATACGAATGGCCGCACAAGAAAAGGTCCGCGACGGTCTATCGCAGGCAAGAAAAAGTAATTGGTTATCCTTAAGCTGGAGGAAAAATGGTTAAGGCAGTCAGAAAAACTGGCAAGAAAAAAGAAAAGAAAAATATTACTGAAGGGATTGCACATATCCAATCCACTTTTAACAATACAATTGTAACAATAACTGATTTAAGCGGCAATGTAATTGCCTGGTCATCGTCCGGACTGCAGGGTTTTAAGGGTTCGCGCAAAAGCACCCCTTTTGCCGCGCAAATGGCTGCGGAAGATGTTGTGCGTAAAGCCAAGGAGCAGGGGATGCGCAAAGTGCAGGTATACATAAAAGGTCCTGGCGCCGGCAGAGAGTCGGCATTGCGATCGTTGCAGCTTGCCGGGCTTGTTATCACCATGATTCGTGATGTAACGCCTGTTCCGCATAATGGTTGCAGACCACCAAAGCGTCGCAGAGTTTAGTAATACCAGAATAATCGATTATGAATAACAAATAGAGAACAAGGGAGGCTTTTTTGGCAAGATATACGGATTCCTCATGTAGGTTGTGTCGCCGTGAAGGGTTAAAACTATTTTTAAAAGGCGACAGGTGCTATTCGGAAAAATGCTCCTTCGAAAGAAGGGATTACGTTCCGGGAGATCATGGTCAGTTGCATAAAAAGCAACGTTCTGACTATGGCGTCCAATTGCGGGAGAAACAAAAGCTGAAAAGAATGTACGGGCTTTTAGAAAAGCAGTTCAGAGGCTATTTTGAAAAGGCCGATCAGCAAAAGGGCATTACAGGAGAAAATCTGCTTATACTTCTGGAAAGAAGAATGGACAATATGGTATTCCGTATGGGATTTGCTAATTCCAGAGTGGAGGCAAGGCAATTAATTAGTCATAGTCATTTTTTAGTTAATGGCAAACCGGTTAATATACCGTCATATTTGCTTAAAGCAGGGGATGGAGTTTGTGTTAAGGAAGGCAGCCGCAAGGTTACTAAGATACTGGGAGCAATTGAAACTGTAGCAAGACGCGGTGTGCCTCATTGGCTGGAATTGGATAAAGATAACTTCAAGGCCTCCATTAAAATACTGCCGGTGCGGGAAGATTTGACAATGCCGGTACAGGAACAGCTTGTCGTTGAGCTTTATTCGAAATAAATAAATTATTTTCATAAACCGGCTAATAAAGGATGGTTTTAATTATGCAGAGGAACTGGTCACGTTTGATTCGTCCCAGGCGTATTGAAGTTGATGACGCTACGCATACGCGTAACTATGGAGAGTTTATCATTCAGCCCTTGGAACGTGGTTTTGGTATAACATTGGGCAATGTTTTGAGAAGAATATTGCTTTCTTCCATTCAAGGTGCGGCTATTGTTTCAACGAAGATTGAAGGCGTATTGCATGAATTTTCAACTCTACCTGGAATTAAAGAAGACATAACAGATATTATTTTAAACTTAAAAGGTGTACGCTTTAAATTAGCAGGACCAGCGGACACAAAAGAAGTAACCATCAATGTAGCTCGTATCGGGGCCGTTACAGCCGCAGATATTATTACTGATGGAACAATCGAGGTTTTAAACCCTGATCATCACATTGCCACAATAGCCAGTGGCTCTTTTAAGGCAAAATTGATAGTGAAAGTGGGCAAGGGATACCTGCCGGCGAAAAAGGAACTTGACCCGGAACAACCTAAAGGGACAATTAATATTGACGCTATTTTTTCACCGGTTAAAAAAGTGAACTATATTGTTTCTCATGCGCGAGTCGGTCAAATTGCCGATTACGACAAGCTTACGCTGGAAGTCTGGACGGACGGCAGTGTAAAACCTGAAGACGCTATCGCCTATTCGGCGAAAATATTGAAACAGCAATTAGACGTATTTATTAATTTTGAGGAAATCGAGGAAGAAATTACACCGGAGAAAGAAGACGAGCAAGAGGGTGTAAATAAAGTATTGTTGCGTTCAGTAGAAGACTTGGAACTTTCTGTTCGATCGGCTAATTGTTTGAAGAATGCCGGAATTAACACTATTGGAGAATTGGTGAAGAGGACGGAAGCGGAAATGCTCAAGACAAAGAATTTCGGACGTAAATCATTGAGCGAAATCAAAGATATTCTGAATGAATATGGTCTTAGTTTCGGGATGGATATTGAATCCGCATAGTGAAAAAGTCAGAAAAAAATAGCGGTAAATGTTTTGTTTCAGAAATTAATAAATTAAGAAAGGAAGATATTAGCGATGCATCATGGTAAGACGGGTAGTAAGCTAGGCAGGTCTTCTAGCCATAAGGAAGCCATGCTTCGTAATATGGTAACTTCCGTTATAAAATATGAACGGATTCGTACGACAGACACGAAAGCAAAAGAATTGAAAAAAGTGGCGGAAAAGATGATCACTTTAGGTAAAAAAGGCAGCCTCCACGCGCGGCGTCAGGCTCTGGCAGTTGTGCGGGATAAAGATATGGTCGGCAAGCTTTTCGGTGAACTTACCGAGCGCTATCGTAATCGTCCTGGTGGATACACGAGAATTGTCAAAGCCGGTTACCGGTTTGGTGACAACGCGCCTGTTTCTATTCTGGAATTTATTCCTGATGAGAAAAAAAAGGAAAAAGCAAAACTTAAAACCAAAACAAAAGAAAAAGCAGCTTAATCATTACGTTGACATATAAACCCTGACGGAATAAACTCATTAAATTGTAAGCCAGCATGACCATGTTTAATGCCGCCTCCGTGCCATAGAAACTTTTCATATTGAAACTGTCGAAACCAAAATCATACTTGAGTTCCTTGATTCGATTCTCTGCATCGGCACGCTGTTTATATAGATTCCATACTTGTTGGGCAGGCAACGTCAAATTGGTAATCAGACAATGATAATTGTGTCTCTCCCATCTCTATTCCGTCGTCCAGTTTCAGCCAGGTTCTCTGTGGAGATATCTTCTTCTGAACAGGATTATATAAGCGCCCCGCAATTATGTAATTGACCGGTTCTCTCCACCCTTTCTTCTCTTCCAAATATTGAAATATCTCTTCTCCGTAAAAACCGCTGTCTGCTCTTAAGAAGGGCGCGGAAACACTGCGTGAAAGTGAAGAACGATTGAAAACTCAGTATCAGGAAGATCCCATACCAACCTTCACATGGCAGAAACGAGGTGATGAATTTTATCTTATCGCTTTTAAATCGAGCCGCGTTTATAATTAATGACGACAATGTATGTAATTTTTTGGGTAAACGCGCGAAGGATCTCTATCAAAACCAGTCGCAGATACTGGAGGACATGAGACAATGTTTTACTGAACGTTCTACTATCAGTCGGGACATTATCTCAACAAATTTCGCTCCGGGGAAATATTTATTTGTGCATTATGCCTTCATTACTCCTGATCTGATCATTGTGCATCCAGAGGACCAGACTGAACGCAAGCAGGCGGAGGAGGCACTGCGCCAGAGCGAAGAACGTTACCGGTTGCTGGCTGAAAATGCCTCTGATGTCATTTGGACGGTAGATTTGGATTTACGTTTTACATATATCAGTCCTTCAGTGACCAGATTGAGAGGTGTTAGCACAGAACTCAAAAAAGAGATTTTTCCCCCTGTGTCGGGTAAAGAAAACATACATATGACCGTGAGCATCGGGCTTGCGCAGTACAAACCACAGGAAGATATAAAGGCCTTTGTTAACCGGGTTGACCAGATCATGTACCAGGCAAAGAAAAACGGAAAAGACAGAGTTTGCTTTGAATTATAGAATCAATAACAGTTCAAACGGTAATCATTACTTTACTTCCAATAAAATAGGGAAATATGCATTCCCAGGCAGAGTGCTACGGGTATCCTTCAAAGTCGTTTGACATTAAAAATTCGCTTTGTTATATTTCAATAATAATTTATATTATGACGCCTAATTGATTTGGATGCAGTAATTGATGGAGCAAGAATAATTCCCAATAACCCGCTTAAATTTTAAAAGGCATTTTGCCAAGGAGAACAAAACAATGGATCAAAATAAATACAAGAAAATAATTTCATCCGCAATAGAACGTGAAGTCGAAGCGAATACGTTTTACAGTGCAGTATCAAAAAAGGCTAAAGACAAAAACATCAAATCTATTTTCAGCCAACTTGCCGAAGAAGAAAAAGAACACAAGCGTACTTTAGAGGGGTTCCTTGCCAAAGCTCCGGAGAAAATGCATTTCTCGGAATCAATAGATTACAAAATTGCGGATGCACTTGTTACACCGCCATTGACTGCCGATCTCAAACCTGTTGAGGGTATTGTAATTGCGATCAAGAACGAACTGGAAGCAATGCAGATGTATACTCAACTGGCAAATGTCAGCACGGACGCAGCGCAAAAGAATATCTTTCTTGAGTTGGCCACGATGGAACGCGGCCACAAAAGTAAGCTTGAGGATATATATACAAATATGGCGTTTCCCGAAGTCTGGTAACTGGCGTAGTTTCGTATTGGACATTATGTTCCGCAAAGTTTTATTAAATATCAATCCAGAGGAATTTTAAATGCAATTTCCACATCTTTTTTCATCTGTGACCATTAATGGTATGACTTTAAAGAATAGGGCGGTTATGCCGCCTATGGGTACGGGATATGGTAATCCCGACAGCACGGTCAGCGACCGGCTGGTGGCATACCTTTCACAGCGGGCGCAGGGTGGCACCGGCCTGATAATTACAGAGGTATGCGCGGTCAATCCGCGCGGTAAAGGTTTTCCCAATGAGATTGGCATCTGGAGCGATGCCTTTATTCCGGGGTTGGCGCGCATTCCTGAAGCTTTGCATCACTTTGGAGCTAAGGCTGCGCTTCAGCTCCATCATGCCGGCCGTGAAACTTTTGAAGATGCGATAGGCGCTATTCCCGAGGCGCCTTCGGCGATACCCAGCGTTATCCTGGGTCAGCCATGTGAGGCTATGAGCCTGGAACGAATTGCCCAGATTGTCGAGGCCTTCGCTAGCGCGGCCGGACGCGCCAAGACGGCGGGCTTCGATGCTGTGGAGCTCCACGGGGCTCATGGATATCTGTTAAATCAATTCCTTTCTCCCTTTTCCAATCAACGCGATGATAAATACGGAGGGAGCGATGAAAACCGCGCGCGGTTTGTTTTAGAAATTATTGCGGCGGTGCGTAAGAAAGCAGGTAATGATTTTCCTGTCTGGATTCGCGTATCGGCCGATGAACTGGTGCGCGGCGGGTATGATTTGTCCTTCATGCAGAAATTTGCGCCATTGATGGTGTCTGCCGGAGTTGATGCCATTCACTGTTCGGTGGGGGTTTATTCCACACCCGGCGGTTTGTCCATTGCTTCCATGGATACAGAGCCCGGTTTCAATTTGTTTCGTGCCCGCGCGCTTAAGGATGTTGTAAATGTGCCCGTTATCGGCGTGGGGCGTATCAATAATCCGGAACTGGCCGATCAGGCTATCGCGCGGGGCGACGCCGATCTTATAAGTTTTGGACGTCAGCATCTTACCGATCCCGACTTTATCAACAAAGTTCGCGATGGAGCTCTTGACGATATACGCTGGTGCACCGCCTGTAATCAGGGGTGTATTGAGCGCTTGAGTTTCGAAATGAAGTCGGCTACCTGCAGTTTCAATCCCGAATGCGGCGGCGAACATAAGGGGCAAGCCCCCAAGGCAAAACCTTCCAGGCGCGTATGGGTCATCGGCGCCGGACCGGCTGGTTTGTCGGCTGCGATGGCGGCATCAGCGCGTGGGCATAAGGTGGAAGTATTTGAGAAGGAAGAAAAACCCGGAGGGCAGTTATTATCAGCCAGCCAGCCGCCGCACAAATCGGCTTTCAAGGACTGGGTTATCTGGTCGCTGCGTCAGCTGAAAAAAAGTTCCACACCTGTTCATTGTCAAAACCTGATCAGTAAAGAAAAAATAAAACAGCATATGCCAGAGGCGGTGATCCTTGCCTGCGGCGCATATCCGGTCACACTTCCCATCCCCGGCCTTGACTCCGGAAAGGTGGTTGATGCCCGTGACGTTCTTACGGGCAAGGTTGAACTTAAAAGTCCGGCTGTTGTTCTGGGCGCTGGTTATGTGGGTATGGAAACAGCTGATTATTTGCTGTCCAAAGGTATACCGGTTACGGTTCTGGAGATGCAGGCATTTCCTCCGGTTGGCAAGTTAACGGCGCATGGATACTGGCTGCACAAACGCATCAAAAGTGCCGGTGGCAGACTTATCTTTGGTGCTCAGGTAACAGGCAGGCATTGAAGCAGGAGATGTGCGTTATCGCCAGGGAGATACAGAACGTATGGAGAATGCAGCCATGATAGTGACTGCCATGGGTGCCAAGTCGGATAATTCTCTGGAGGATGTGCTCAAAGAGTTGATCATTCCCTATATAATAGTTGGTGATGCCAAAAGTCCTCGCCGCGTTCTGGAGGCCATCCATGAAGGCCACAGAGCAGGGGGAGAAATATAATATCAAGTTGCCTGCAAGCTACCGCATTACAGGCAAGAGACATTTCAGCTAACGAATTCCAACTCCGTTCGTTCCTGTAATTTGAGTTTCACTGCCGCTGCAATATCATCTTTGATTTAGAAATGGTCTTAGTGTTAATACCAAGTCGTATTCAAAGGATAACGAATCAATGTAGTCCGAACCAAGCCGTTTCGAAGCGTACGTCACTGGTGAAGACTGCACCGGATGCGCTATTTGTGCCGAAGAGCGTTGTCCGATGAAGGCTATCGAAATGAAAGGTGATGTTGCATTCGTCAACACAAAGGAATGCATTGGTTGCGGCTTGTGTGTGACCGGATGTCCGGTCGAAGCTATTAAGCTTGTTGAAAGAAAACAAATTCCCTCTATTCCGGCTACAGTCAGGGAAATGGGAGCAAAAGTCGCACACCCCAGGAAAAAGGAAGACTTGACGCTTTTCAACAAAACGGACATACTATGGGGTGCCCCATCGGAAATCTCTCGCTGGAGCTGGCAGGCGCTAATGAACGTTTACGTGTTCATCTGAAAGACGTAATCGGATCTCTCATCGCGCAAATAGAATCATGTCTTGAGGAAGCCAGGCGCGACAAATCAATACCGGCCAGTCTGAATACTGCTGATGCCGCGCGCTTGATTTTTTATGGATTCGAAGGAGCCATCCTGCCTATGAAGGTTGTGAAAAATATAGAACCTTTTCGTGCCTTCCGAAGCTACTTGACAGGATATTTTGAAAACATTAAAGCATAGGAAAAGAAAAGAAGAAGTATGACAATGATTTTAAATGGGGTAAACTGATAACATGCATGAACTTCCCGTTACTGAGAGTATTTTAAAGGTTGTCCTAAAACACGCAGAAAAAAACAATGTGCGTCAAGTGGTGTCTATTAGTCTGCAGATAGGTAAACTCAGCGATCTCGAAGACGAATGGATTCAGCGCTATTTTGATTACCTGAGTAAGGGCACTTTGGCCGAAGGGGCAAAACTCAAAATCGAGCGAATGCCGATCATGGTGCAATGCAGTGATTGCGCTACTTCTTATGAAGCCCAGGCAACAAATTTAGGTGAGCTTATCTGTCCAGCCTGCGGAGGTAAAAACATCACGCTTGTTTCCGGAAGGGAATATTACATCAAGGATATGGAGGTACAATAGTGGAAGAGGTCAGGCTGATAGAAGTTAAAGAGGAAATCCTGGCGGACAACGTTAAAGTAGCGACTGAAGTCCGGGAGCGGCTCCGCAAGATGAAGACCATGCTTGTGAACCTCATGTCTTCACCAGGTTCGGGTAAGACCAGTCTGATTCTTCAAACGATTGCCAATCTGAAAGACAAATTGCGTCTCGGTGTGATTGAAGCGGATATCGATTCCCAGGTGGATGCCGAAAAGGTTGCCGCCCAGGGCATTTCAGCCGTTCAGCTCAGGACGGGTGGATTCTGCCATCTCGACGCTACTATGGTTACTCAAGGTATTAATGCCCTGGCTGTGAACGATCTGGATCTTATCATCATCGAAAATGTAGGGAATCTTGTTTGTCCCGCCGAGTTCGATACCGGCGCTCACAAAAATGTGATGATCCTGAGCGTTCCAGAGGGTGACGACAAACCTCTTAAGTATCCCCTGATGTTTTCCATCTGTGATATACTGCTCATTAATAAAATTGATTATTTGTCTCTCAGCAATTTTGACATGCCGGCCGTGCGTAAACGAGTCTTGGCTTTAAATCCCCGCATCACCATCATAGAGGTTTCCTGTGTAACAGGATCGGGTATAGAAGACTGGATCACCTGGTTGAAGAAAGAAGTTGACACCTTCAGGCAGTTAAAATAGTTCTCCACCTGAAATATTGGTAAAAGCAAATTATGGAAACAACACAAGCGCGTAAAAACAAGGTTGCTGTTAACAGCTCCTGCAAATATAGTAAATCTTCAGTTTTTCGATTTTTTACTCCCGAATTGATATTTCAGGGTTTTTTATGTCTAAAGTGTCTTTATTTGAGGAAAATACGGAAAAAAGTAAAGAAGATCAAAGTACTATATATTGTGGTATAAATTATTAGATAACACCATTTGTTGTATTTTTTCTTTACAAAGGAATAATCTTTTGCTAGAATTTTATAAATTCCAGCACAGACATTAAACAGAAAATTTATGAATTTAAAAAAGCTAGAAATATCCGGTTTTAAATCATTTCGCGACAAAGTTAGTCTTGATTTTCACAACGGAATCACGGGAATCGTTGGACCCAACGGTTGCGGAAAGTCCAATATCGTTGACGCGATCCGGTGGGTAATGGGTGAACAACGCGTCAAAGCTTTACGCGGGACAAAAATGGATGATGTTGTTTTTAACGGCAGCCAGGATTCCGCGCCGGTAAGTATAGCGGAAGTTACCATGACTTTGGTTGCCAATGGTCAAAGTTTTCCGGGTGCTTATTCTGAATTGAGTGAGATTTCTGTTTCCCGTAAGGTTGTTTGTGAAGGTGAGCATGAATATTATCTTAACAAGGTTCCCTGCCGGCTTCTTGATATCAAAGAATTCTTCATGGGCACAGGTGTTGGCGCCAGAACATATTCTCTGATTGAGCAGGGGCATGTGTCAAATCTTGTTGAAGCCAAGCCTGAAGATAGAAGATTGTTTATTGAAGATGCCGCCGGCGTCTCCAAATATAAAAGCCGCAAGGAAGCCGCAGTCCGTAAAATGGAAGCGACAAAACAAAATATTTTGCGGCTGAACGATATCATTAAGGAAGTAAAATCTCAGCTCAATACCATTTCCCGCCAGGCCAAAAGAGCGGAACAATATAAAAACATAAAGCAGCAAAGCAAAGAAGCGGAATTAACAATTGCCCTGCAAAATTATGTTGAACTTGCCGGGAAAGAATCTTCTTTACAGGCTGTGCGAGCCCAACTTCAAGATGAGAATTCAGGCATTCATGCAAATCTCGAAGCTAAAGAATCAGCGTTAGATGAGCTGAAAATGAAACTTTTGGAAAATGAAGAGTTGATTGCCAAAAGCCAGCAGGAACTCTACGAGATAAAAAATACAATCAGTATTAAAGAGAAGAATATCGAATTTGCCCGCCGCCAGGTAGAGGACACCTCGGAACGCAAGCAAAAAGATTTAGCGGAAATTCAACTGCTCCGGACGAAAAAAGCTGATTTGATTGTAGAAATTGAAAATCTGCGAACAAGTGCGGCTGACGCCGAAAGTAAAATTGCCGTCCTAAAAACAGAACATGACGAAATTCAGCAAAAAGTTCAAGAACTGAACGATATCGATAAAACAGCAAATGCTCAGTTGGAAGAAAAGAAAATTTTATATATCGATATAGTGACGGAAAAAGCCAAGCTCAAGAACATGATTTCCAGTCTGAGCAAAAATATCGAGGATTTGAAAAAACGCGAAGAAAGAGAAACCCGTGAGCTGGACGATGATAAAAAAATGTTTACTGATTTAACAGGCAAATTGGCATCGGTAAATGAAGAGTTAACCAAGGATGAAGAGGACATCGTTCAGTTGGGAGAAAGAAAAGCGATGGCCGCGAGCGAGGTTGAGAGATATAAATCGGAGTTACAATCAAACGAGGAAAGCATCGCTAAAATTAAGGAAGATATAAACGTTAAATCATCCCGATTGGTTTCCCTGAAAGAATTTCAGGAAGCATATAAGTGGAGTAATGAAGGCGTTAAAACGATCATTGAAAATAATGAACAAAGAGATAATTTCTACGGAGTTGTGGCTGATCATATAAATGTTTCCCGTGAATATGAATCTGCTGTGGAAGCGGTGTTGGGAGAAAAGCTTCAATATGTAGTCGTCAAAAGTCAGGAAGACGGTGTACGTGCTATCGATCATTTAAAAAACTATCAATTGGGCCGCGGCAGTTTTGTATCTGTGGATTTGAAAAATCATGAAGCAAAAACTTTCAGTGAAGAACATCTTCAGGAAGCTGAATATTTGTTGCGGAAAGTTAAAGTTCATGAGGATTTTAAACAAATTGCCGAATGTCTTTTAGGCGATGTTCTAATCATACCAACCATTGAAAAAGGTCTTTCTCTCTGGAAGAAAAATGGTTTTAAAGGGACTTTTGTTACACCGGATGGAGATATTATCAGTCCGCATGGCGTGCTGACAGGCGGCAGCGGAGCGGCGGTGGAAAAAAGTCTTTTAGCGACGAAAAGGGAAATTAGTGAACTGGGAAACGAAGTATCATCGCTCTCCTCAGATTTAGAACTAAAGACAGATCAAAAAAAGAAACTTGTTTCCATGATAGCTCAATGGGAAGAAGAATTGGCTCAAATGAGAACCAGGATTCATTTGCTGGAAATTGCTATTAACGGCAGGAAAAAAGATCACGAACGTTTTGGAGACGAAACAAACAGATTAAAGCAGAGAATTGCTGTTTTGGAATTTAACCGGCAAAACATAAAGGCGGAAGAAGTTGAAGCCGAAGAAAAGTTGCAAAAATTCAACGCCGATCTTTTACGCAAAGATGAAGAAGAAAAAGAAATCAATGCGCTCATTTCCAATTTAAATGCGGAAAGAAATCAGACGCGGGTGATAATTGATGAACAGGAGCGTTATTTAACAGACAAAAAAATAGAGATGGCTTCTTCAGAAGAGAAAAAGGAAGCTGATTTACGGACAATATCGCGATTGCAAAATGATATCGGTGCAATAGAAAATGAAGATATGGTTAAAGGTGAGGAGATTGTTTCCTGCGAAAAACAGATTATCGAATTAACCCGGACAATCGAAACTGAGCAAACGATACTCAAGGAACTTTATTCCGGATTTGCGGCACAGGAAACGGTTCTGGCAGAAAAAAAGGCGGCGCAGAATCGGGAAGACGCGCAACTGAAAATAAAAGAAAATGAAATCAGGGAAATAAAAAAGAAACTTGATGAATTACGTCAGCAGATAAATGAAATGGAAATTCAGTGTCGCGAAGTGGCCTTAAATGGCGAAAATTTGAGAAAGATAATTGCCGAAAAACATGATCTTGACCTGAAAAGCATGGTCGACGGATTTACGAAAATTGAAGAGGAAAAACTTACCGAACTCATCGCCTTACTGGAAAAAAATAAACAAATAATAGATGAATTCGGCGAAGTAAATTTGCTTGCCCTTAATGAATTTGAAGAGCTCGATAAACGTTATAACTTCTTATCGGCACAAATATCGGATCTGAATACTTCGCTTAATGTTTTGCAAAGGACAATTACACGCATTAATAAAATTTCCCGCGCCAGATTTGCCGAAACCTTTGAAGCCGTCAACGCCTGCTTTAAGGACGTATTTGCGCAGATCTTTCCGGGAGGCCGCGGAGAGCTTTTGCTGACTGATGAAAATGATTTGCTGGAAACAGGAGTTGATATCGATATTCAGGTCCCCGGCAAAAGAAGACAAAACGTTAATCTGCTGTCCGGTGGTGAAAAGTCACTGGTGGCGGTTGCTTTGATTTTCGCCATTTTAAAGTACCGTCCTTCGCCGTTCCTGGTTCTGGACGAAGTTGACGCTGCCCTGGATGACGCCAATACCAATCTGTTCAACCGGCTGATTCAGGATGTTGCCCGGCAATCTCAGGTTGTTATGATTACGCACAACAAGAGTACAATGGAAGTTGCCAACTCTCTATTTGGAGTAACCATGCAAAAACAGGGGATATCTTCTCTGGTTTCCGTCAATCTCAACTAGCCCACTTTTAAATCAAAGCGCTATTTTTGTTGGCACAGCCTGGCCCGGCGCAGGCCGGCGCTGCCGGTTTTTTCAACGTATAACCTGATGCTTTACTTCTTCATAAAAAGCGGTTATTAATTATCATCGCATAAGAAAGGTGTATGTATGGCAAAGATAAGTTTTTTTGAAAAAATAAAAAATGGGCTGACCAAAACAAGGAATGCTCTGACGAAAAATCTGGATAATCTTATTTTCGGCAGAAGAGTTCTGGATAAAGAACTCTTCGATGAACTGGAAGAGCTTTTAATTTCTGCGGATATGGGTCCCCAGTTTACCTACGATTTGATTGATGATGTTAAACAGCGCGTCAGCCGTAATGAACTGCGGAACGCTCAGGAAATAAAAAATATTTTGCAGGAGCGGATGATTGCCATTCTGCAAAAGATGGAGAAGCCCCTGTCTATTCCTAAAGGGAAACCATTTATTATTATGACTATCGGGGTCAATGGCAGCGGTAAAACAACCACCATAGGCAAATTAGCGAACTCACTGAAAAGTGATGGCTATGAGGTCATGCTGGTTGCCGCCGATACTTTCCGGGCGGCGGCTGTCGAACAACTGGAAGTTTGGGGTCAGCGCGTGGGCGCTCCGGTCATCAAGCAAAAAACAAACGCCGATCCGGCTGCTGTTGTGTTTGACGCTGTGGCAAAGATTAAAGCCGGATATTCCGGAGTTGTTATTGTGGATACTGCCGGCCGGTTGCATACCAGCGTAAATTTGATGGAGGAATTGAAAAAGATAAAAAGAATCATTAACAAAGAAATGCCGGAATTGTCGCCGGAGATATTACTGATTCTTGATGCGACGACAGGCCAGAATGCCGTTGTTCAGGCCAAGACGTTTAAAGAAGAAATCGGAGCTACCGGCATTGTTCTGACCAAACTTGATGGCACATCCAAGGGCGGCGTGGTAGTGCGCATAGCCAGTGAGCTTGCCCTGCCGGTCCGGTATATCGGGGTCGGCGAGGGTCTGGATGATTTGCGCGTTTTCGACAGCGGTAATTTTACAAAAGCTCTTTTGGACTAAATTGTTATGAAATCAGGCAATATCTCATGAATAAAATCTATGCCATAGGAGATATTCACGGCTGTCTGGAAAAGCTTAAAGATCTGATGTCCAGGATTGATATCGACAGACAAAATGACACGCTGATCTTCATCGGTGATTACATTGATCGCGGTAAATACAGCAGAGAAGTTGTCGATTATGTTATCCGGTTGCAGGGCGAGTATAAAAATACAGTCTGCCTGCTGGGTAATCACGAGTACATGCTTGTACGTTGCCTTGAGTGTGTGGATGAAGATATTTATTTGGGAAATGGCGGCATAAATACCCTTCAATCCTATGGAATTTTCCTTTCCGATGGTGCAGAAGAAAGAAAGCGTAAGATTCCGGGGAAACACCGGCAATTCTTCGAATCGCTTTTGTCTTATTATGAAACGGAAGATTATATCTTCGCTCACGCCGGTCTTAAGCCTGGTGTAACCTTAACCAAACAAAAAATAGATGATTTGTTATGGATAAGATACGAGTTCATACAATCTGAGAATGACTTTGGTAAAATAGTTGTTTTTGGCCATACTCCTTTGACGAAACCTTTAATTGATAAAAATAAAATAGGTATAGATACCGGTGCGGTTTATGGTGGAGTGCTTACTTGCGTGGAGCTGCCGGAAGTAAAAATTTATCAGGCGTAAATATGAAAATTATTGAATGCGTACCGAATTTTAGCGAAGGGTGTGATTCCCGGACAATCACGGCGATTGCTGCTGTTTTTAAATCATTTCCCGACGTGCAACTGGCTGATTTTAGCGGTGATGCCGATCATAATAGAAGTGTTTTCACCTTTTTGGGAAAGCCGAAGGATGTGCTTGCCGCGGCGCTTGCTGCCTGCGGTAAAGCTCTGGAGCTGATTGACATGCGTAAACAGGCCGGAGCTCATCCGCGTTTGGGCGCAGTTGATGTTGTGCCTTTTATTCCACTGGGAACGGCGAAGATGAAAGACGCGGTTGATCTGGCCCATTCTTTCGGGAAACAATTGGGCGAGCGCTTCGGCGTTCCCGTATATTTCTACGGTTTTGCGGCGCGAAAAGATCCATATATAGAATTGCCAGACGTTCGCCGCGGTGGATACGAAGGCTTGGCGGAAAAAATGATGCGTATGAAAGATATTCCGGATGCAGGAGGGGAGAAATTCAACGCGCAGTCCGGTGCTACTGTTGTTGGTGCCAGAGATTTGCTGGTTGCTTATAATATAAATCTGGCTAGTGAGGACTTGCATCTTGCAAAGCATATAGCGTCGCGAATCAGAGAAAAGGGCGGCGGTTTAAAATCTGTGCGCGCCATTGGATTAATGTTAAAAAGCCGCGGTGTGGCGCAGGTGTCTATTAATTTGATTAACTGTAAAGAAACGCCGCTGAAAACGGTTTTTGACCGGGTGAATATTCTGGCGGCTGAGGGTGGCGCCAAAATATTGGAATCGGAATTAATCGGCCTTGCGCCCAAATGCGCTTTTGCCGGCACAACACCTGAATATCTGAAACTCAAAGATTTTGGCAAGCACCGCCTGCTGGAAACTCATCTGAAACATTTTCAAGCTTTAAAAATCAAGAAATGATTCAACTGCGGGCTAATAGCAGCAATTCCTGAGGACTGTCAAAAAGATAATCCGGTTTGGACACGGCCATTTTTTCTTTACTGTGCCAGCCCCAGGTAACACCAACGGTTTTGACGCCTGCCTGTTTTCCTTCCTTGATATCGCCGATTGTGTCACCGATATAGTAAATATCGTTCGGTGCTCCAGAATATTTTTTTACGGCGTAGACAATTTTTTCCTTTTTACTGAAGTTGAAATCGGAACCGAGAATTTCCTGAAATATTCCATTAAAATGATAGAGGCGCAAAGCCTCTTGAATAGTCGGGCTGTCATTTGAAGAAATAACGATAAGTGTATGATTTTTTCTGAGGTCATTAAGGACCGGCGGGATAGCTTTAAAGGGCTTCATCTTACTGTAATCAATCCGCGCGATAATATCTTCGGCGGCTTCCATAAACACGTCTAAATTAACGCCTTTCTTTTCCAGAGACTCGTAAAAATTATTATCAAAGAGCTCCAGAAATTCTTCTCTGCCACGTGTTAACGGCTGTTTTATTTTTATGAGGCAATCGGTAACTGTCTTTTCGTAAACATCCAATGAGTCAACAAGGACACCGTCAAAATCAAAAAGAAACAATTTCATAAACGCTTTTCCCCTTTATGCATACGGGAGATGGAAATGCTATACGGCTTTGTAAGGATTCCCTTTTCCGTAATAATCGCGGTAATATATTTAGCCGGTGTTATATCGAAAGCCGGATTATAAACTTTTGTTCCAGCCGGTGCGCTGCGAACTCCCTTAAAATTCGTTACCTCTTCACTTTTTCTTTCTTCAATAGGAATGACCTCTCCTGTCTTTAAAGAGACATCAATTGTGGATTGCGGTGCGGCCACGTAAAACGGAATGCCGTGCGCCCGTGCCAGCACCGCCAGAGAATAGGTGCCGATTTTATTGGCCGTATCTCCATTGGCGGCGATTCGATCCGCTCCCACTATAATTTTATCAATCTTTCCCTGGCTCATCAGGAATCCCGCCATGTTGTCGGTAATCAGCGTGAAAGGAATTTTTTCTTTTTTCAATTCCCACGTGGTGAGTCTTGCGCCCTGAAGTACTGGTCTGGTTTCGTCCACGTATACATGCAGTTTTTTGCCCTCATCGCGGGCCGCGCGAATGACGCCCAATGCGGTCCCATATCCGGCCGTTGCCAAGGCGCCGGCATTGCAATGAGTCAGGATATTATCTCCGTCGGCAAAAAGCGGGCTGCCGTTTTTTCCCATTTGACGGTTTATTTCTATGTCTTCCAAACATATGCATTTCGCTTCATTGATTAGTTCTTTAACCAGATTACTTTGGCTTGCCGGTTTTGTTCGAGAAAGGACTTCTATCATTCGTTCCAAAGCCCAGAAGAGATTGCGCGCCGTTGGCCGGGATTTTGCGATTTCTTCACAAATGGCAAAAAATGCTTTACGGAATTCTTTTGGAGATAAAGAGGGCAGGCGCAGGGCTCCCAAAGCGGCCGCCATTGAGGCGGCAACGCCGATGGCCGGAGCGCCGCGCACGGTTAGATTCTTGATGGCGAAAATTACTTCTTTATACGATTTGCAGACAACATATTTTTCAGCGATAGGCAGAGCATTCTGGTCGATTAATACTACGGTATTGTTTTTCCAAAGGATTGTGTTAATCATTATCCGGCAAGCATCTTTTTAAGAAGCTCATTGACGAGTTGTGGGTTGGCTTTGCCCTGAGTCGCCTTCATTACCTGACCGACAAAAAAGCCGAAAAGCTTTTCCTTGCCGCCGCGATAATCCTTAATCTGCACAGGATTGGCTTCGATGATGGACGTGATGGTCTTGACCAGTTCGCCTTCATCCGTGATTTGCACCAGGCCTTTTTCTTCGATAATCATTTGCGGCGAGTTGCCGGTCTTGTACATATCTTCGACTATTTCTTTGGCCATCTTTCCGCTGATAGCGCCTTCTTCAATCAGCCGGATCATATCGGCCAGGGATTGCGCCTTGATGGGACATTGACGGATATCGAGTTTATCTTCATTAAGAAATTTCATGACGTCGCCCATAATCCAGTTACTGGCGACTTTAGGTTTGGCGCAAAGCTTGACCACTTCTTCATAGTAATTAGCCAGCGCTTTGTCGGCTGTCAGCACGCCGGCGTCGTAAGCGGGAATTTGATAATTCTTGACGAATCTTTCCCGTTTGACCAGTGGCAATTCGGGAAGATCTTTTTCGATTATTTCCACCCAGGCGTCATCAATCGAAATCGGAACCAGGTCGGGATCAGGGAAATAACGGTAGTCGTGCGCTTCTTCCTTGCTGCGCATGGAATTGGTGGCGCCCTGAGCGTCATCCCAAAGACGTGTTTCCTGAACGACAGTGCCGCCGTTTTCCACAAGATATTGCTGGCGCTTGATTTCATATTCCAATGCGCGCTGTACATTGCGGAAGGAATTCATATTTTTTAATTCCGTTCTGGTGCCATATTCCTTCTGACCTCTGGGTCTGATGGATACATTTGCGTCGCAGCGAAACGATCCTTCCTCCATGTTCCCGTCGCAGATTTCCAGATAAACAAGGATTTCATGCAGGCGTTTGAGATAGTCGGCCGCTTCTTCTGATGAACGCATATCCGGTTCGCTGACGATTTCAATCAGCGGAACTCCGGTGCGGTTCAGATCAACGTAACTTACCGGGTTGTGTTCATCATGCATCAGTTTGCCGGCGTCTTCTTCCATGTGAATTCTGGTAATGCCTATTTTCTTTTGTTCTCCGTTGATATCCAGAATAACGTAACCATGTTCGGCCAGCGGATAGGCGTATTGGGATATCTGATAGCCCTTGGGCAGATCGGGATAAAAGTAATTTTTCCGGGCGAACTCGCAGGATTTATTTATCTCACAGTTTGTCGCCAGCGCCATCTTCATCGCAAATTCGACGACTTTTTTATTCAGTACCGGCAGAACTCCGGGCATGCCCAGACAAACGGGGCAGGTATGGCTATTGGGCGCTGCTCCGAATTTTGTAGAGCAGCTACAGAAAATTTTTGTGTCGGTTAACATTTGGGCGTGAACTTCCAGCCCGATGACAGTTTCAAAATCCATTATAACGCGGGTCTCCTCTTTTCAATTTTAGCGTTTTTCTCGTACGCAGAGGCAATTTGGATTAACTTTCCTTCCTCAAAATGGCCGGCCAGAAACTGCACTCCTATTGGCAAGCCGCCGGACGTAAATCCGCAGGGAACCGAAATTCCGGGGATTCCCGCCAGATTTGTTGATATGGTGAAAATATCGGAAAGGTACATCTGCAATGGATTGTCAGTTTTTTCGCCGATTTTAAAAGCCGGTGTCGGTGTGGTGGGCGTCAGGATTACATCACAAATCTTAAAGGCCTCTTCGAAGTCCCGCTTGATCAACGCCCGCGTCTGAGAAGCTTTTTTATAATAGGCATCGTAATAACCGGCGGATAAAGCATAGGTGCCGATCATGATCCTTCTTTTTACTTCCGCGCCGAATCCCTGCATGCGCGATTTTTTGTACATGTCCAAAAGATCGCGGACATCGGATGCCCGGAAACCGTATTTGACGCCGTCGTAGCGCGCCAGATTGGAGCTGGCCTCGGCCGGGGCGATAATATAATAAACGGCCACGCAGTATTGCGTGTGCGGAAGAGTTATTTCCACGCATTGTCCACCGCTTTGTTCGATTACCGTGATCGCTTTTTTAATGGCGGCACTCACTTCCGGATCAATGCCGTCCACGATGTATTCTTTGGGTATTCCTATTTTCCAGCCTTGGATATCGCGTCCGGCAAACTGCCGGTAATCGGGAACTTCCGCGGGCACCGAAGTTGATTCTTTCGGATCATAACCGGCCAGCACGTTCATCATAATGGCGCAGTCTTCCACATCTTTGGTGAAAGGACCGATTTGATCCAGCGATGACGCGAACGCGATAAGGCCGAAGCGCGACACGCGTCCGTACGTCGGTTTCATTCCGATAACGCCGCAAAGCGCCGCCGGTTGGCGGATAGAACCGCCGGTGTCGGAACCGATGGAAGCGATGCATTCATCTGCGGCAACCGCCGTAGCGGAGCCGCCGCTGGAGCCGCCGGGAATTCTTTCCAGATCCCAGGGATTGCGGGTAGGTCCGAAATACGAAGTTTCCGTTGAAGAGCCCATGGCGAATTCATCCATGTTGGTTTTGCCGACAAATACTGCTCCGGCGTCCTTAAGTTTTTCCACGACGGTCGCATTATAAGGCGGCACAAAATTATGCAATATGTGCGAACCGCATGTCGTGATGATGCCTTTAGTGCAGACAATATCTTTCAACGCAACAGGAATTCCGGTTAATGGTTTTATATTGCCTTTTTTAATGTTCTCATCAGCTTTTGCCGCGGCGGCAAGAGCTTCATCTTTTATCAAACGGATGTAGGAATGCACTCGTTCTTCCACGGCGTCAATTCGTGAAAAAACAGACTCGGTAATCTGTGTTGCCGACACGTCGCCGTTTTTGATTTTTTCCTGCAATCCGTGAATGGTTAACTGATTTAACTCCATAGTTTCCTCAATCGATGACTTTGGGCACCCGGAAGAATTCACCCCGCGCATCCGGCGCGTTGGTCAATGAATTTTCTGTGCCGATAGAATCCAATATTTTATCTTCGCGAAAAGCGTTAGTTACAGCAATAGCATGGCTCATTGGTGTCACACCTTTCGTATCCAATTCATTTAGCTTATCTATATAGAGTAGAATATCATTGAGCTGGGCGGTAAATTTTTCAGTTTCCTTTTCCGTTACTTCCAGGCGTGCCAGATGCGCCACATATTCAACTTCCCGGGAACTTATTTTCAAAACATAATCTCCTTAGAACACTTTCCAGTAGGGGCGAATCCTGGAAATAACTTTATTAATTAATTGTTCGGTTTCTTCATCGGTTCCATTTTCCAGGGAGGAGAGTCTCTCTTCTGAAATATGTGTTTCATCAAGCATCTCTTCCAAGACAGCCTTTACCGATCTGGTTAATCCAACGACGTGATAACCACCTTCCAGCACGGCCACAAAGCGCCCCTTGCAGCATGTTTCGGCAATATTGAGTAATATGCGCGCCATGGCTGCGAATCCTTCCGGTGTCACGCGCATTCCACCCAACGGGTCTTGAAAATGAGTATCGAAACCGGCGGACAACAAAATCAGTTCCGGTTTGAATTCCAGTGCCAGCGGCTGTAAGATATTACGGTATATTTTTACGAAGGCGACGTCACCCGCGCCTTCCCGTAAAGGGACGTTGACAGTGTAACCTTCTCCCTCTCCCTGGCCAAATTCCTGCAAACTTCCCGTTCCCGGATAATAAGGATATTGGTGAGTGGAAAAGTATAAAACCCGCGGATCTTTGTAAAAGCTATGCTGGGTGCCATTTCCATGGTGCAAATCCCAGTCCACAATCAATATTTTTTTCATGCCGTATTTCGATATAGCATGCATTGCTCCGATGGCAATATTGTTGAATACACAAAAGCCGGCGGCGGTATCTTTTTCCGCATGATGCCCCGGCGGACGTACAAAAGCAAAAGCGTTATCTACTGTACCCTTAATGACGCTATCGATGGCATTACAAACTCCACCAACTGCCAGCTTCGCAATTTCATAAGTTTCGGGTGAAGTGGCCGTGTCGGGATCGAGATATACACTGCGTTGTCCCGCAGTACTGGCGATAAATTGTACATAAGAAGGCGAATGGATCATTTCAATCTCTTTGTGGGTGGCCTCACGCGGTTCTATGTGAGTGAATTTCCAATCCATCAAAGGATTTTCCAGCATTTCATAAATTGCGGCTAGCCTTTCCGGACTTTCGGGATGGGCAAATCCTGCCGAATGCTGCAAGTATCTGGTGTCTTTGACAATACCTGTTTTTCTGGGCAAGGGTACCTTCTTTCAAACTACCAATTCAGATTATAGCTCGTCTATCATAAATGACTTTAAAGAGCAAAATATTTCCGATGGCCTGTTTCCGAAGATGTTTCAATAAAAAGGCTCCATAAACATGTAACGATTATGGAGCCTCAAGATTTTGAATTTAATACAATTACACTTTAAAATGTGCCAGCATTTCAGTAAATGCTCTTTCTTAATACTAAAAAATATTATTTATGTCAAAGGTATTCTTCATAATTTGTTAATAAATTATGATTGTTTAAAGCTTATTTATATACTGTCCTTACTGCTTCCATGACAGCTTCAACTCTGCGGTTCTGCTGTCGTCCTTCCTCTGTGTCATTGCCGGCAACCGGTTTAGTCAGTCCATAACCGACAGCGGTCAAGCGTGATCCGTCAATTCCGAATTTGTCGATAAGATATTGACGAACGCTGTTAGCGCGTTTTTCTGATAATTTCTGATTGTAGGCGGCACTGGCAATATTGTCAGTATGACCTCCAATTTCAGCGGTTGTATCTGGAAACTCTTTCATGAAATCTGCCACTTTCTTAATGTCGTCATTATATTTTTCCTTGATGACTGCTTTGTTTGTATCGAATTGCACATTAAGGGTTATGGTTACTTTTTCCTTCACTGGCGCAGGAGCTGGATTTGGTTCTGGCGCAGGAGCTGGAGTTGGTTCTGGAGCAGGAACTGGTGCGGCTACTGGCTGAGCACAGCATTCCGGAAACAAACGACAATTACAGTCCTTAATGCTGTCATTTACATCAATGGGGGGTAACCCACCGGCCCTGACTTCTGCCTGTGCTGCCGTGACTATAGCCATTAACATTATTATAACCGCTAATATTCCAATTTTTTTCATAATACTCTCCTTTCATTTCATTCTAAGTTTGACAAATTGACTTTTTAGGAAAACAGTTTACTTTTTAAATATATAATCTTAAAGTAATTATCCTGCTACTAAAATAAATCTTTTATGTCAATAGTAATCTTGTCATGTTCGCAAAAAACATTGACAAAAACAGGAATCAATATATAGGTATATCTCAATTATTACGGAGGAATTAATTATCAATGTTTGGCATAGGAATGCAGGAACTTATAATTATTGCGGTAATCGCTTTGTTGATTGTCGGTCCGAGAAAACTGCCTGATTTGGCTAAAACGTTGGGCAAAGGTTTCAGCGAATTTAAAAAAGCAACGGAAGGTGTCACCGAAGATCTAAAAGACGCCTTGAAGGAAGATGAAAAACCAAAAAACGATGATGGTTGGAAGGATTCTCTTTTAATGAAGAAGCCTGATACAGAAGAAACAAAGAACGATTCATCTGATAAAGATTCCCCCAAACAATAAATTTTAAAATAATCCCCTTTCATTTTAAAGCTGAAGACAGGCAAAACCTCAAACGATGGAAAAAACGGAAACCACGGAGATCACCGAAACTAACGAAGAACACAAAATGTCTTTGACCGAACATTTGGTGGAACTGCGCAAAAGGCTTACCAATTCTTTAATTGCTCTCGGCATCGGTTTCGGCGTTTGTTATTATTATAAGGACTTGATTTTCGATATAGTTACCAGACCACTTACCCAGGTTCTGCCTAAGAATAGTTATCTGGTATATACCGGTTTGACGGAAGCTTTCTTTACTTACATGAAAGTAGCTTTTTTTGCTTCGCTGATAATTACCAGCCCTTTTATTCTTTATCAGATATGGAAATTTATTGTGCCGGGATTATTGCCTAAGGAAAGAAAATATGTTGTTCCTTTTGTTATTTCTTCGTCTTTTCTTTTTATAACAGGCGTTTTATTTGGATATTTTGTAGCTCTGCCCCCGGCCTTTGAATTTTTTGTCAGTTTTAATAATAAATATTTGCAGGCGATGCTCTCTTTTAAAGATTATCTGTCACTTTTTGTGACATTTTTACTGGGATTCGGTGTATCTTTTGAGTTGCCGATATTTATTTTCTTCTTGACCAAGCTGGGTATAGTTAACGCTAAAATGCTTTCCAAACAAAGAAGGTATGCTATTCTGCTTATTTTTGTCGTTGCCGCCGTTTTGACGCCGTCGCCGGATGCTTTAAGTCAGATATTGATGGCCATCCCCTTGATGTTTCTTTATGAAGTGAGTATATTTGTGTCAAAATTTGCTGAAAAGAAAAAAGTAAATGCTGAAGCTAATGAAAAATAATTGGTAAAAATTATGCCGGTGTCCCGTAAAAAATCAAAGTATAAAAATAATGGGGAAGTTAAAAAACTTTCCACACTTTTTAATCTTTTTCTGGGTATAATACTTGTCGTCCTGTTTGTGACAGTTGGCGGAACTGCTACCTACTATGCGTTGACCCTGGATTTGCCGGGTATTGATGCGCTCAAGGATTATCGGCCAAGTATAGCCTCCCGTGTTTATGATGACAACAATGAACTCATTGATGAATTTTTCCTGGAAGACAGAAAAGTTATCAAGATCGACGAAATTCCAAAGATAGTCCGTCATGCTTTTGTTGCCTCGGAAGACTCGCGCTTCTATCAGCATACAGGTCTGGACATACAAAGCATTTTTCGCGCAATGCTGAAAAATGTCGGAGCAGGGCACATTGTACAGGGCGGTAGTACTATTACACAGCAAGTAGCAAAAATGATGTACCTGTCGCCTGAAAAAAAATACACACGTAAAATAAAAGAAGCAATTCTTGCTTATAAAATTGATAAATATCTGAACAAAGATGAAATTCTGAATTTATATTTAAACCAGATTTATTTGGGACATGGCACTTACGGAATAGAATCGGCCTCTCTTGGTTATTTCGGAAAAAGCGCCAGGGATTTGAAACTGCACGAGGCGGCCCTGCTTGCCGGCTTGCCAAAAGCTCCTACCAACTATTCTCCATTCCTTCATTATGACAAGGCAAAAGAAAGGCAGCTTTATGTTCTCACACGCATGATGGAAGACGGTTACATTTCGCAGGAAGAAATGAAAAAAGCATACTCCCTTCCTTTGAAATTGCGACCGATTAGACCAAAAGATAAAGTTGCCGCTTATTTTGTAGAAACCGTACGCCGTTACGTGCAGGAAAAATACGGCGCGGATGTCCTTTATAAAGAGGGCCTTTCGATTTATACGACGCTGAATTTGTCCGCGCAAAAATACGCGCGTGATGCCGTAGAAAGAGGTTTGGCGGAATTGGAAGACAGGGAGAAATATCAACGCGGGCTGGTGCAGGGCGCTCTCTTTTGCATGGATGTGAAAACAGGGGCTATTCGCGCGATGGTCGGGGGACGGGATTTCAACAAAAGTGAATTCAACCGCGCAACGCAATCCCGCAGACAGCCCGGCTCCGCTTTTAAACCGCTGATCTATACGGCAGCCTTTGATAAAGGTTTTAATCCATCATCACGCTTTGTTGATTCACCTGTTTCTTTTGAAGATCCCAGTCAGGAGGGTGGCCTTTGGAAACCGAAAAACTTTGATGAAAAATTCCTGGGACCGGTTACCATGAGAACCGGACTTGTTCAGTCGCGCAACATTGTAACAGTAAAGATTCTGCAGGAAATTGGCGTGGATTACGTAGTATCATACGCCACGAACATGGGGATCACATCCCCTCTATCGCGGAACCTGGCCTTGGCGTTAGGCGTATCCGGCGTAACACTGCAGGAACTGGTTCAAGCCTACGGTGTTCTGGCTAATCAGGGCCAGAAAGTAACCCCCTATTTCATTAAAAAAATTGTTGACCGCACCGGTAATGTTTTTGAAGAAACTAAAGTTCAGCCGGAGCAGGTTATTGATCCCCGCATCGCTTTCCTGTCTACTTATGTTATGCAGGATGTTATAATAAGCGGTACCGGCACACGGGTAAAAAGCATCGGAAGACCCGTTGCCGCAAAAACCGGGACCACAAATGATACTCGCGACGCCTGGTTTATTGGCACAACTCCTTCCCTTATTGCCGGAGTTTGGGTGGGCTTTGATCAGGAAAGGTCCTTGGGAAATCAGGAAGTAGGCGGAAGAGCGGCAGCCCCTGTCTGGCTTTATTTTATGGAAAAGTTTTTGCAGAATGCACCGGTGGAATCTTTCCCGGTTCCGCAGGGCATTGTTTTTGTTAAGGTCAACGCTCAAACGGGAAAACCAGCCGGATTTTTTGAAAAAGGAATTAACGAAGCCTTTCTGGAGGGCGCCTCGCCGAAAGATAAAGCAGGCGGCATGGGCGAAGAAAAGGAAGATTTATTCAGATAAAAATTCATGAGTTTATAAAGCCTTAGATGATAATTGCCATTTATTCGTGATTACTTTTTGTTTACAGTTGGTCTCGGGGGTAATAGCGGTAAAGGCGGCACGTTAGGCTTAAGCCTTGTTTGCGTCCGCCTCGGCCAGTAAGGTACCGCCTGCATCATAGATATAGCGTGTTGTCACGCCATCCCGAAGAGCTTTGAGCCTTTTGCCGCCGCCGTCGTAATAAAACTGCGTGCCGCCGATGGTCTTTAACCGGTGTTCGTAATCGAAGGTGTAGTCCGTGCTGTAGCCTGACTGGAGCTGGCCTTCGTCGTCATAACCGAAACTGCCCCCGGCGCTGGTGGAAAGCAGGCGGTTTTTCTGTGTGTTGTAGGTATAGGTTGCATCTCCTTCGCCTATTGACGGCGCGTAAGGTTCGCTCTGCGCAACACTGGTGCGGTTGCCATTGCCATCCAGCGTAAAGGTGTAACCGGCAATGACGCTGCTATCAGCTTTTTTGTTGCTGATGGCCGTCAGACGGTTGGCGTTGTCGTAACTGTAAGTCGTTTGCGTGCCGTTGAAGTTAGTAAATCCGGGCAATCTGCCTGCGGCATCGTAGTCGGCATAAGTTGCAGTCTGACTGAGCCAGTTGATGGTAACCGTCTTCATGCGGTTTAATGCATCATAGATGTAGGTAACAACTTTATTGCCGGGATAAGTGAGTGTTGTCAGGTTTCCGCTGGCGTCATAGCCGTAAGAAACCGTGAATCCGTTGGAATCGGTCATGCTGGTGAGCCTGCCCGCATCATCATAGCTGTAGGAGGCCGTACCGATGGCATCCTGCATGGCTGTCATTCTATCCAGATTATTGTAGGTAAATATGATTTGTGACGCATCGGGACAGGTAATGGTAGCTATCTTATCCGTTGGGGGTGTAAGTATAATCAATCCTGACATTCTTGCGGTCAATCTTATAGGAAAGTCTTCCGGCATTATCATAATAGTAAGTAGTCTGTTTAGTTAGCGGGTCAGTTTTGGATTGCAGCAAGCCGCGTTTATCATACACAAAGTGGGTCTGAGAATTTACCTGATCGTAAAGATCGGTCATGCGACCGATACTGTCATACGCATAGGTTATTGCCGGATGTGCGGCGGTTTTGGATGTCAGCGAATTGCCGTAAGCATCGTAATCGGCAATGTATTTGTCAATCAACGGCGGATATACTCTTTGCAAGTTATCACCAGATTGATATGTCATGTTTTGTTTCATCATGAAAAGTTTGCCAATCATCAAATCAAATTAATCGAGTGTTATGTTCATCAATCTTTTAATCTCTAAAACCAGTATGCTGTCCCCGGATTTTAAAATAGAAAATTTATAGTGATAAATAAAAGCAGTATGAAGAATGAAACAAAGTATAAACTTTTTGAATTACTGAATAGTTATTATTTCTTAGTATAAAAATCATTTAAATGAGATCCAGTTGAGGATAACTGAACAAGGGCTTCTCTAAAAGTTTTTACAACAAAATCATTAAGCCTTATAAAGGGTGGCTCACTTGTCTCTGCAATAAATCTATTTTGCTCAACTCGGACACTTAACAGATCACCGATTTTAAACACAGAGAGAGCTTTGTGGACAATTTCCACTTTTGCATCTTCAATGTCATCTTAACTCAATATTTTATTAGCAACAAACCATGAGGGATGAAAAATGGCAGGGTTTAGACTGCCAATCATAACAATGATTACATTATTATTTTCTGGCTCTATGAGCATAAGATATTTTTCGCTAAAATAAAATTATAAGAATGTTTAGTATAACTCTGAAAATTACAATTACTTTTTATAACTACCATATCTTTAATAATCAAGAAACATAAATTTTTTACAATGAAAATAAGACATACTATTTGAACAACCATATAGAGATATAGTTTCGAACATTGGTTCAGTTTTGGTGCAGTTATTATGCATAACAATATATAATAATATCATCATATTATGGCGGAAGTGCATGGGAATCGAACCCACCCGGGACGGTTTTAGCGCCCCACACCGGATTTGAAGTCCGAGAGGCCCACCAGTGACCTTGGCACTTCCGTAGGGGAATTTATCTGCAAAATGATAAAGTGTCAACATACAAAAAATATCAGTGATATTATTTTGCTATAGCCGGGATTATTTAGAATTGAAGAGACTCTGCCTGATATAAAGAATCATCCAGTAACTGAACAGTCACTTCGGTACTCTTTTTAATCCTGGTTTCGTTTTCTCCCATAACAATCAGGCCGTTGGCTGTGACCATTGATTTTAGAATACCGGAACCCTGATCTCCAGTTGTGGTGGCAGTATATTTATCTTTTTCTTTTTTAACGACGGCGCGTATAAAATGTCTGAAACCGGCCTGTTTTTGAAAATCTTCAGCACAAATGGCTTTTATTGTCTGGCGGAAGATTTTTGTGAGTCCCTGCATCTTTAAAAGGGAAGGACGCACAAACTGTTCAAAAGAAACCATCGCGGATACGGGATTTCCCGGCAGGCCGAACAAGGGTACGCCTTCAATGGCGCCAAAAGCGAGAGGTTTGCCCGGCCTCATGGCTACCTGCCAAAAATGCATGGCGTTGCCTATTTCTCCCATGACGTTTTTCACAAAATCAAAATCGCCGACGGAAACTCCGCCGGAGGAAATAATCAAATCGGCGTGCATAGCGGTTTTAAACGTATCCTCCAAGTCCGGTTTTTTATCTTTGGAAATGCCCAGCATGATAGGTATCGCGCCGCAATCCAGCACCTGAGCCGCCAGTGAATAGCTGTTGCTGTTGACGATTTTACCAGGCGGAGGATCAATTTCGATATCAACAAGTTCATCGCCGGTGGACATAATTGCCACGCGCGGTTTCTGATAAACACTGACAAAAGCTTTGCCTAAAGCGGCGAGCATTCCGATATCCGCCGGCCGGAGAGCGCATCCTTTTTTTATAACCAGTTCACTTTTGTGCACATCTTCACCGGCAAAACGAATATGGTCTGCTTTTTTCGCTGAAGTGTAAATGATAACGGTTTTGCCGTCTTTGAGGGTATCTTCCTGACGGACAACCGCGTCCGCGCCTTCGGGAATTACCGCGCCGGTCATGATGCGGGCTGCCTCACCCTTATTTATTTTTTTCAGGGCGACTTTTCCTGCCGGTATATCTTCTATAATTTTCAGTTTCAGAGGTTTGTCTCTGGTTGCGCCTTTAGTGTCGATGTAGCGCACGGCATAGCCGTCCATAGCCGAATTGTTGGCAGAGGGAATGTTGCGCGAGGCAAGAATGTCTTCGCCGATCACCCGTCCGCGCCCATCCAGAATATTTATTTTTTCCAGACCCAGCGGCCGGAAGTTAATAAGAATTATCTTTAAGGCCTCTTCTACAGAAATCATGTCTAATCTCCACTGAATTGATGGACGACAGTTTATCAAAGACAGGACGGTTGTCAACAGATAAAGAATTATTAAAATGATAAAAAATGATGCTGTTTATTTTTTTTGAAAACGAAATAAACAACAGGGAAATATGAAACGGAGCTAACTGCACGGTCTAATCATAACACAAGACAACGTGCGTTTGAGGCTAACGCATAAATACCGTCAGTTCTTTCCTCTCTCCCGGATTAATTGTTGAGTAACGGCCCGATCTGTAATCTTCTTTCTTTGAATTTTGGAATTGCCGGTTTCCGGGAAATGTTTCAGGAAAAATAAATCTTTAGGCCGCTCAAATACCGGCAGTTTTCCGTTCACGGAATTTTTGAAATCGGTAGACTTATATTTTCGTGGATCAGATGTTTCGATGATCAGGACAATCTTGTCGCCCAGCCGGGCATCGGGAACGGAGGAGATAATGAACCGGCCGGAGATGATTTCCTCAAGCTTTCTTTCAATATTTTCTGGATTATATTTTATTCCTCCGGAATTAATGACGTTGTCCAGTCTGCCGAGCGCTTCAAATTTGTTCTTGTGAAAAATCCGTACAATATCTCTGGTTCTGACCGGGCTGTCCGCTATATCGGGGGCGTCAATAACCAGACAATCATTTGCATCCTTATTGATCGTTACACCGGGCAGTATTGTATAATAGGGCGAGCGTTCCGCACCGTTTAGTCTGCGCAGGGCAATGTGAGAGACGGTTTCCGTCATACCATAGGTTGAAAATATTTCATTGTTGAGTTTCTTGAGACATTCTTCCAGTCGCGCGGGTATTGCTCCGCCGCCGACAAGCAGTTTCCTTATCGCTTCAATCTTTTTTCCCCCATGGGGACTATTAAAAATATTATGGACCTGCAACGGAATCATGGCGGCAAAGTCAAATCCACCCTCCAGATTTTCTAAAGGATTTCCCCGCGGTTCTATTACCGTAAGTTTCAGATTTCCCACCAGGGAACGAACAAGCATCATCTTTCCGGCGATATAGTCGCAAGGCAGGCAGAGCAATGCTCTATCGCCTTCTCTCAATCCCAGATAATTCAGTGTCATGCGGGCGCTGTTGATCAGTCGTTTCTTTTTGATCTTTACCGGTTCGGGCGGTCCGGTGCTTCCGGAAGTGTGGACGATAACAAAATCGTTGTCATCATGCCATTCAACGATGAAGGCCAACAGCGATTTATCCCAGTTTGCATAATGCGGATCCCGCAGTTTGTCCCGGCAGTAATCTGCCAGTGCGGGTTTGTCGTGCCATAAGGCGGCTATATTCAGTAATTCAGTCATTTTGCAATGATGATAGATCCCAGGTTTTGTTAGCGTCAAATTTTAATTCGGCATTATCTATGTGAAGAGGAGAATCCAGATTGTTCATAAATAATTGACCAGTTCCCAGGCCGTGGTGAAGATCGGACTGGAGGGTGGAAGTCCATTGGGCAATGGCGTTGAGGCCGATGTTCGATTCGAGGGCCGAGGTAATCCACCATCCGGTATTTGACGCGTCGGCAAGTTTAATCCACTCGCTGCACCCCCCGAAGCCGCCGTGCAGAGACGGTTTAAGAACCAGAAATTGCGGACGGATATCACTGATAATTTTCTGTTTGTGATTCAATGATTCGATCCCTATTAATTCTTCGTCCAAAGCAATAGGAAGAGGACTTTCGACGCATAACCGCGCCAGTAAATCAGGTTGCCCCGGCTTTACCGGTTGCTCGATTGAATGAACATGAAGCGCTGCCAGCGCATTTAATCTATTCATCACCTTTGCGGGATCAAAAGCTCCATTGGCGTCAACCCTTATTTCGACATCTTCGGCCTGATATTCCTTTCGTATTTTCTTGATGAGCGAAAGCCCGGCATCAAAATCGATGGCGCCCACCTTGAGTTTAATGCAGGCATACCCCTTCTTCGACTTGTTTCGTATTTGTTCGTCTAGGAACAATACTGTTCA
>JQDQ01000193.1 GCA_000747625.2 Smithella sp. SCADC | reverse complement strand
GGCGAAGAGTGAATTTGCTCCAGAATAGCCAAATGGATAGAAAAAAGAATGTCATTGCGGCCTTCGCTCAGAAGGCGTGGCAATCTTAAAACAAGACTTCTCCCTTCGGTCGAAGTGACATAAAATAATCCAAAATAAGAGGTCAAGAAATATTATGGATAAAATTCAGGAAGCTTTAAATCAGGCGTATGCGGGTGAAGCGAAGGCCGCTTTGCGGCTCAAGGTTTACGCGCAGAAGGCGGAAGATGAAGGCTACAAGCAAATGGCTAAGCTTTTCCGCGTAATATCTTTCTCGGAAGAAATTCACGGCGCGAGAGCTTTGAGGGTGCTTAAGGAAATAAAAAGCACGGAAGAGAATCTGGCCGCCAGCTTCGAGTCGGAAAAACAGGTTGCCGAAGTTGCTTATGACCAGTTTGTCAAACTGGCGGAGGAAGAGGGCAATAAAGAGGCTGTGCTGCATTTCAGCCAGAGCAGGGATGTGGAAGAAACTCACGCCAAGCTTTACAAAGAGGCCATGTCGCACTACATGGAAGAAAGAGAAACGACTTACTATGTGTGTAAAGTATGCGGCTATGTTGCTGACGGCATACTGCCTGATGAATGTCCCGTTTGCGGCGCGAAAGCGAAGATGTTTGTACCATTTGATAAATAGAAATTAGGGTCAACGCCCAATAAAGACGCAATGGTAGAAGATAAGAATATGCGCATTTGTTACAGGGTAATAATTGCTTTGTTGCTTTTGAGCTTTTTATTGCCCGTCAGTGCAATTTGTGAAGAAAATCCTCTCGATAAGCCCCCAGGCAAGCCTTTATGGGAACTAGGTGTGGGAGTGGGACTGCTCCAGATGCCTGATTATCGGGGCTCGGACGAAAACAGGTTTTACCTGCTGCCGTATCCTTATCTCGTTTATCGAGGCGACATTTTAAAAGTGGACGAACAGCGCATTACCGGACAGATTTTTAAAACAGATCGGATTTTGCTGGATTTTAGCGGTTTTGGCTCTGTGCCGGTAAAGAGTTCCAATAATTCCGCCCGTACCGGAATGGAGGATCTGGACCCGACTTTTGAATTAGGGCCGGCTTTGAAAATTAAGCTTTGGGAAAGCAAAGAAGATAAGTTTAAATTAAGTTTATCCCTGCCGGTGCGAGCTTTTTTTTCCACGGATTTTTCTTCCGTGCGTCATGAGGGGTGGGTGTTCAGCCCTCGAATTAATTTTGTAAAAGATGATTTAATCCCCGACACCGGATTAAATCTGGGAATATCCGCAGGTCCCATGTTTGCAGACAGCGGCTATCATGCTTATTTCTACAATGTGGAACCGGTCTACGCGACAGCAGCACGCCCCGCGTATTCGGCCGGCGGCGGATACAGCGGCTCAACGCTCACCGTTGGTTTGGGTAAGTCTTATAAGCAATTCATTTTTAATGCCTTTGTCAGCACTGATTTTCTTCAGGGGGCGTCTTTTGAAGACAGTCCCTTGGTAAAAAGGGAAACTTCCATTATGAGCGGTATCAGTGTTTCCTGGATTTTCTTTAAATCAGCAAAAACTGTGAATGTGGAAAAGTGAATAGTGAAGAGAGAAGAGAGAAAAGTGATTTAAGGGAGCTATATGTTGGTTATAATAACAAGGTGGTTAATCATAACAGTAGCAATTCTGCTTGCTTCGCAATTTATTCCGGGCATCAAAGTTGATTCTCTTTCAACGGCGGTCATTGCCGCCTGTGTTTTGGGTCTGATCAATGTTTTTATCAGGCCGGTTGTAGTGCTTCTGACTCTGCCTTTGAGCATTCTGACTCTGGGATTGTTTTATTTTTTCATCAACGCTTTTTTGCTGAAACTGGTTGCTTATTTTGTGTCGGGATTTGAAGTATCCAGTTTTTTCGCTGCATTTTTCGGTTCACTGATCATCAGTGTGGTCAATTGGCTGGCCAATTCCTTTATCATCACTCATAAAATAGATAAACCGGATGACCCGGACTTCATTGATCTGAGAAAAGGGGACGACGGCAAATGGCGGTAGACGCGACGATCGATTTAACTCCGGCAATGAAGCAGTACGTAAAAATCAAGGAAAATCATCCCGATTGTATTTTGCTTTATCGTATGGGTGATTTTTACGAAATGTTTTTTGAAGACGCGGTGACTGCTGCGCCTGTTCTGGAAATCACTCTTACCTCGCGCAATAAAGGCAAAGAAGACAGCGTACCGCTTTGCGGCTTTCCCTACCATGCCGCTTCCGCCTATATTACCAAACTGGTGGAAAAGGGCTTCAAGGTGGCGATATGCGAGCAGGTTGAAGACCCGAAAAAAGCAAAGGGAATTGTTAAAAGAGAAGTAATCCGGGTTATCACTCCCGGACTTGTTCTGGATGAAGAAAATCTTGCTGCGGGTGAAAATAATTATCTGGCCTGCTTGTTTGCACACAAGGATACGCTGGGTCTGGCTTTTCTGGATATTTCCACCGGCGAATTCCAAATCAGCGAATTTACCGGCCGCGAATTTTTCTTCACCGCTATTGCCGGGTTGGATTTTAAGGAATTAATTCTTCCGCGGGATTTCCCTGATAAGATTTTGTTAAAAACGCTGGAGACGCAAATGCCCGAGCTCCGGATTAATTATCTGGAGGATGATTGTTTTCAAACCGCGATGGTTCAGGATACTCTGAATCAGATTTTCCCCCCCGAAGTTCTGATGAGTTCCAGAATAAAAGAATATCCGGCGGCGATGAAGGCCTCCGGCGCTATTTTAAGCTACGTCAATCAGACGCAAAAAATCAATCCTCAGCATATAAGCGAAATCAAATGGTACTCTACGGAAAATTTTCTCCTGCTGGATGATACCGCCCGCCGTAATCTTGAGCTGTTCGCGACAATTCAGGACAATTCTAAAGCAGGCTCTCTTTTTTCACTTTTTAATGAAACGCTGACGCCGATGGGAACCCGCCGCCTGCGCTGGTGGATGAATTATCCGCTGGTGGATGCGGAAAGAATCAAAACAAGGTTGGCTGCCGCTGCCGAACTCAAGGACGATCACAGCCTGCGGGCAAATCTGCGTAAAATATTATCACGCATTTATGACATGGAAAGACTGGCCGGGCGGGTGTCTTTGAGGGTGGCTAATCCCCGCGATTTGGTCGCATTGAAAGTTTCTCTGATGGCGATACCTGAACTCAAAGCAATGCTTGCGGATTGCACCTCTCCGGCGATTGCTGCGATCTGTTCCCGGTTTACGGAAATGTCCGCAGTCGTTGAGTTGATTTCGCGGGCGATTATTAACGATCCGCCGCAAAAAACACAGGATGGCGGTTTCATTGCTATCGGTTATGATGAAGAACTGGACAAATTGAGATTTATCAGCCGCGACGGTAAAAAATGGATAGCTTCTCTGGAAGCAGATGAGCGTAAAAAAACCGGAATCAACTCTCTGAAGATCGGTTTCAATAACGTTTTCGGCTACTACATCGAAGTGACCAAAGCCAATGCCACACTGGTTCCGGATTCCTACATCAGAAAACAGACGCTGGTTAACGCCGAGCGTTATATCAATCAGGAATTGAAGGAATTTGAGCAAACTGTTCTTAATGCGGAAGAAAAAATAAGGGAAAAAGAACAGGAACTTTTTATTGCCCTGCGCGATAGTCTTGACCGGTATATCGCCGGCATTCAAAACAATTCATTTCTTGTTGCCGAGCTTGACGCTTTGTCCGCTCTGTCCGAAGTTGCCGAAAAACATCATTACACTTGTCCGGAAATTAATGACGATGATACCATCGATATAAAAGATGGACGCCATCCTGTCGTGGAGACGGCATTGACCAAAGAAGGTTTTGTGCCGAACGATTGTTTGATGGATTTACAAAACAATAAACTGCTTGTTATTACCGGCCCGAACATGGCGGGCAAATCCACTTACATCCGGCAGGTGGCTTTGATCGTTCTTCTGGCACAAATGGGAAGTTTCGTGCCGGCGGCCAAGGCTAAAATAGGTATTGTTGATAAAATATTTACCCGCATTGGCGCTTCCGACAGTCTGATTAAAGGCCAGAGCACATTCATGGTGGAGATGACGGAGACAGCCGAAATTTTAAAAAACGCGACATCACGCTCTCTGGTTATAATTGATGAAGTGGGGCGGGGCACTTCCACTTTTGACGGATTGAGCATTGCCTGGGCGGTTGCCGAATACATACATGATTTTCAGGGTAAAGGCGTCCGCGCGCTGTTTGCCACTCATTATCATCAACTGACGGATCTGGCGGTAACAAAATCCGGGGCAAAAAATTATAATATCGCGGTCAAGGAGTGGGGAGAAAAAATAATTTTTCTGCGCAAGATCATGGAAGGCGGAACCAGCCGCAGTTATGGCATCGAAGTGGCGCGCATTGCCGGTGTGCCCAAAGAGGTGATTGCCCGCGCCAAAGAAATATTGCGCAATCTGGAAAAGGGAGAATTTGACGAGATTGGCATGCCCCGCATAGTCCGGGGAACCCGCAACGGACAAAATGCAAGTCCTCAAATGAATCTTTTCGCGAGAAAAGAAAGCGCGATCGCCCGGGAAAATAAAAATGAAGAAATTGTTACTGAACTTAAAACTCTTGATATTCATTCCATGTCGCCGCTGGAAGCGCTCAATAAATTAAACGAACTGAAAAACAAAATATCGGATTGACTAAAGTAATTATTTTATGCCGCAAAAGGATTTTTAATCAAGACACCTTCTATGATCTGACCGTTGTTTAAATCTTCAGTCAGCATTTTCTTTCATGCAGAGTTTCCCTTGTTGCTTTCATATGTCCCTTGGTTCCCAAATCGAAACCATGCTTCAGAAGAGCTAATTGCCTGCGTTTTGCCGATTTCTTTCTGTTGGTTCAATCATTTTGATTGAACCTTTTATTTGATCTTGATATAAACTTGCTGGTTCAATCTGCAAGCTTGAACCAGCCAACATAGAAGAGAATACAAAAAATGAAAAAGAGTAGTGTCCTTTGACAATGACCGCTGACCAGTAAAAAATATTTATTTATGAAACCAACATACACCGAACGACAAGGTCAATTCCTGGCCTATATACATCAATACAGTATCTTGAACGGTCGTGCTCCGGCTGAAGCAGATATGCAGCGGTTTTTTCAGATCACGCCGCCGAGCGTGCATTCAATGGTACTCACGCTGGAGAGACGGGGCTTCATTCGGCGCGTGCCCGGACAGGCACGCAGCATCACGCTGATCGTTTCACCCGAATCATTGCCCAACTTGAAACCGGTACAACTCAGGAGATTTAGACCATGACAAAAGTAAACAAAAAATCAGGTGGCTGGAGCACCGTCAGGCAACAACTCACTAACTGGGACAAGCCTGCGCTGCTCGCCCTGTTGAAAGACCTTTATGAAGTGACTGCTGAGAACCGCGACTTTGTCAATGCCCGCGGTCAGGCTGGTGAAGGCGGTGGCGAGGCTCTGGAAAAGTATCGAAGCAAGATAGTGGAACAGTTCTTTCCCGCACGAGGTGATGGAAAACTGAAATTGGGAGAGGCGCGCAAGGTCATCCGCGATTACCGCAAGGCCACGGGCAACATTCGCGGCACGGCGGAATTGCTGATGACCTATGTGGAAAACGGCACGCAATTTACCCACGAATATGGTGACATTGACGAGCGGTTCTACAATAGCGTGGAGTCGGTGCTGGAGGAATTGGTTGAATTGTTGTGTGGCAAGGCACGGGAGATATATCCAGAGTTTCGCGACAGGTTGGCGAGATTGGAACAGATGTCCGACGGCATCGGTTGGGGATTTCACGATTTCGTCGGAGATGTCGTCGCGCAATTGGAGGCGGAGCTCGAAGACTGATGACAAGTATGTTGGAAGGAGAATGAAAGAATGAATTACGATGAAGATAAAATTGACGAGTTTACACTTGCACTTCTCTGCCTTGTGGTCCATCAAAGAGAGGAAGGACTGGGAGCAAGGGCTTGGAAGGGATTCGACTGGGAAACCTTGAACAGGCTTCACGATAAAGGATACATATCGAATCCGGTGAGCAAAGCAAAATCGGTCGCAATGACTGAGGAAGGTTTTCTCAAGTCCAAAGAGCTTTTTGAAAGGTATTTCACGAAAGAAACAAAGACAATCCCGTTGCCTAAGTTTACCGATGCTGCAAAGAAGCGATGGAATCAAGTTCCGGAAAGGGTAAGAAAAGACATTATAGATGCCGTTTGGTGCACACGCTGCCGAACCGGCACATCCATGCAGCTTCTGGAGGGAACAATGTCAGGACGGTCTCTTGTATTACGGGGTACATGCAAACAATGTGGTGGCGAGGTTGCGCGGGTGATAGAGCCAGCCGAAGAATAAACATGATTAAAAAACAACTATTAAAAAAATATTTCGGTTACGATTCGTTTTTCCCCTTACAGGCGGAGATTATAGACCATGTGCTTGCGCTCAACGATGCACTGGTTTTAATGCCCACGGGTGGAGGAAAATCAGTTTGTTTTCAGATTCCGGCGTTAATGTTTGACGGTGTCACGATAGTAATTTCGCCTTTAATCTCATTGATGAAAGATCAGGTAGAGGCGCTCAAAGCAAACGGAATCGCGGCAGAATTTCTCAATAGTTCCTTATCCCCCCAAGAAGAAAAGATTATTATTGAACGAAGTTTAAAAGGAACCTTAAAATTATTATATGTTTCACCGGAACGTTTAAGCTCGGCAGGGTTTGCCGGATTGCTGGGCAGCTTAAAAGTATCAATGTTTGCCGTAGATGAAGCGCATTGTATTTCATTCTGGGGACATGATTTCCGTCCTGAATATAAGCGATTAAATATCTTGAAGGAGCGGTATCCAAACGTTCCGCTCATCGCGCTAACAGCGACAGCCGACCGTGTAATTCGCCGCGATATTTTATCTCAATTGCGCATACCGGAAACCAAAACCTTTGTGGCGTCATTCGACAGACCAAACTTAAGCCTTACTGTGCGGCCGGGATTGAAGCGCATGCGCCAGATAACCGATTTTCTCAAACTTCATCGCCGACAGCCGGGAATTATTTATTGCCTCAGCCGTAAAAGCACGGAAAGCGTTGCCGGGAATTTAAGCAAATTGGGTTACAAGGCAAAGCATTATCATGCCGGGATGGATAATGTTTCGCGCAGCCGGACTCAAAATGAATTTATCCGCGATGAAATTCAAATTATTTGCGCGACGGTGGCTTTCGGCATGGGAATCGACAAATCAAATGTCCGCTGGGTAATTCATTACAATATGCCTAAAAACATTGAGAGCTTTTATCAGGAAATCGGCCGCTGTGGACGTGACGGTTTGCCTGCCGATACCATACTTTTTTACAGCTACGCCGATGTCATGGCTCAAACCGAAATGTTAAACGAGGCCACGCCGGAACGCCGTGAATTACTGGATGCAAAACTCAAAAGGATGAAGCAATATGCTGAAGCGGAAAGCTGCCGCAGACGAATTTTGTTAAGCTATTTCAATGAAACAATTACCAAGGATTGCGGCAATTGTGATGTTTGCAAAAATCCGCCGCAGAAATTCGATGGGACCATCATTGCGCAAAAAGCGCTATCCGCAATTGCGCGCACCGGGGAACAAATAAATTCCACTCTGCTGATTGATATTTTACGAGGTTCACATAACCGGCAGGTCATGGAAAAAGGATACGACAAAATTAAAACCTGGGGTGCAGGAAGAGACATAAGAGCCGAGGAATGGTCGGATTATATTTTTCAGATACTCAATTTAGGGTATGTTGATATTGCTTATGATGAGGGATATACATTCAAGTTGAATGCCTTAAGTCATTTGGTTCTGAAAAACAAGATCAACGTCATGCTGGTACAATTCAGACCATACAAAAGCCGCGAAGAACTGGCTTTACCGAAAGAGCCTGCTAAGGCAGTATTGGCTGATCAAGCGCTGTTCGATCGTCTCAAACAACTACGCAAAACCATTGCCGGCCAGAATAACATTCCTGCCTACATTGTCTTCAGCGATAAAACCCTGCAAGCAATGACTGAAACAATGCCAACGGATAAGATATCAATGCTGGAAGTGAGTGGTGTGGGCCAGCAAAAATTTGCCAGTTATGGTCAACTGTTTCTCGATGAAATATCAGGATTTGTGAGCGAAAAGCTGCCAAAGGAAACACAATAAAAGAAAATATCGAGGATGAGTCTATTTAATTTTGACCAAAAAAACGGATAGTATTTGTTTGGAAACCATGCAGTATGTTGGCAAGAAATTGCTTGTAATGATCATGAATATTGGTTAATAAATAAGCACATTTTGCTCGATTTATAATACAGGGCAAAACAAAGAACAGAAATTGTTTTTGCTATATTTACTTATGCAGGAATGGCAGCCGTAACTCATAAATATTTCTGCAAAAAAGGAGGATAAAATGGGAGAAGAAAATAGTGATTATACTAAAAACTTCGTTGATTTAAGACGGCACATGTGGATAGAAGGTGTGGAAGTGGAGTTGCGGCGTCTTATTTGGCAAATTGCCGTTGTTGGTAAATATATTTCCGCAAAGATTCATGAGTCCAACAGAAAACTTGCCGGATTCAAGAATGTTTATGGTGACGAGCAACTGGCGCTGGACCGTATTTCCGATGACATATTAAAAAGTCAGTTAAAATTTTCCGGGTTCGTGCGGGAATACGCCTCGGAAGAATTGGAAGATATAATTAAGATCGGCACCGGCAAAGAAAAGTACATTGTAACGGCCGATCCGCTTGATGGTTCATCGCTCGTCGATACCAATCTGGCTATCGGAACAATTATCGGCATTCATAAAGAGTCCATACTGGATTCCGGCAGAAGAACAATGGTAGCCGCGCTTTATATTACTTATGGTCCGCTGATTACGATGATCTATTCGGCAGGGCAGGGTGCGCATGAATTTGTTCTCGATCGTGAAGGCGAGTATGTTTTGTCTCAGGAGAATATCAGGCTGAAGGAGAAGGGCTCAATTTTTTCACCGGGTGGACTGCGCCGTGATTGGATACCGGAGCATCTTAAGTTTGTCGAACAATTGGAAAAGGATGGTTACAAATTACGTTACAGTGGTGGTTTTGTTCCCGACATTAATCAAATCCTGATAAAAAAAGGCGGCATATTTACTTATCCCGCTCTAAAAAAATCTCCACAGGGGAAATTACGCTTGTTGTTTGAATTACAGCCCATGGCTTTTATTATGGAACAAGCCGGAGGTCTGGCGACAGACGGTAATCAAGACATTTTATCTTTAAAAGTGGAAAATGTTAATCAGCTCTCGCCGATTTACATCGGCAGTGTGACGGAAGTACAAATGGCGAAAAAAATATTATCAGCATAATACACATTATAAGGAGTATTTATGATTTACCAAGACAAGAATCAGTTACAAAATGGGTGTGCTAAGATAATCGAACTGGATGGCAATGATGTCCGCATTCTGGATGAAAATAGACTTCAAAGTGAACTCATTGATGATTTGATTTACACAGCGGTATTCAGTCCCGATCAGGCGACTCAGGAGGCTTCTCGCTGGCTGATCCGGCGCGCGGGCGCGGCTTTGGGAATTATTTCTGCTTCGATTCAATCTGTTTATGAGGCAATGGGACGAGGAGAACTGAAAGGCTTCACAGTTCCGGCGATTAACATTCGGGGAATAACGTACGATACGGCTCAGGCTGTTTTTCGCGCAATAATAAAAGGGCAGGCAGGTCCGGTTATTTTCGAGATTGCCCGTTCCGAAATAGGTTATACGGCACAAAAACCTCTTGAATATACTTGCGCTGTAACCGCTGCCGCAATCAAAACCGGATATCACGGCCCGATCTTTCTCCAGGGAGATCATTTTCAAATTAATGCCAGGAAATTTGCCGCCGATGCCGCTAAAGAAACGCAGGCGGTAAAAAACTTAATTTGGGAAGCGATTGAAGCCGGATTTTACAATATTGATATAGACACTTCCACTCTGGTGGATCTGGCAAAAGCAACCACCAAAGAGCAGCAAAAGACAAACTACAGCCTCGCGGCGGAGCTGACCACTATGATCCGCGATTTAGAGCCTGAAGGAATTACTGTATCCGTAGGCGGTGAAATCGGCGAGGTCGGCGGTAAAAACAGCACGGTCGAAGAGCTCCAGGCTTTTATGGAAGGGTATCTGGAAGAACTCAAAAAAGGCGGTGAATCGCTTAAAGGAATAAGTAAAATCAGCGTCCAGACGGGAACAACGCATGGAGGCGTTCCTCTGGCGGACGGCAGCGTGGCCAAAGTTAAAATTGATTTTGCGGTTTTGGAGAAATTATCCGAGCTGGCGCGTTCTCAATACGGCCTTGCCGGAGCGGTCCAGCACGGTGCATCCACTCTGCCCAATGAAGCCTTTGATAACTTTCCGGCTATGGGCACAGCTGAAATTCATCTGGCAACTGGTTTCCAGAACATCATTTACGACAGTCCTAATTTCCCCGGGGATTTAAGAGAAAAACTTTATGAATACATAAAAAAAGAAATGAAGGACGAATGGAAGGAAAAAGATACCGAGGAACAATTTATTTATAAGACGCGTAAAAAAGGATTCGGTCCGTTCAAACTGGACATGTGGAATCTTCCGGCGGAAACGCGCAATAAGTTGGGCGCCGAATTAGAAAAACAATTCTCTTTCTTATTTGAAAAGCTCAAAGTGAATTCGACGCAGGACGTCAATAAAAAATATGTTCGTCCGATAGATGTGCAAATAGAGTTGCCTGCTGCTTTGAAAGGCTAAACTAAATCAACTTTAATGTTACCCGCTAACCGGGTTTTAAATTAGTTGATGCCATTATCGATACGACGCCTGTGTGGAAAACGATTATAGACGCTTTGAAAAATCTGGAACCTGCCGGAAGATTGGTCATTAACGCTATCCGTAAAGAAGACAGAGACAAGAATCATCTTATGCAACTGGATTATGGTGATCATCTATGGAGGAAAAAGAAATAAAAAGTGTGGCCAATGTGACACGCCGGGATATCGAGGAATTCTTGACTCTTGCTGCTCTGATACCAATAATACCGGAAGTGGAAGAATTTCCGCTCAACGAAGTCAATCGCGCTCTTGTTGAAATAAAAGAAGGAAAAATCCACGGTGCTAAAGTTTTGAGAATAAATGGCCACTGAACCAGTGCATATTTACTTAAGGAAACCCCGGCTTCTGCCGGGGGATGTTATACTATTTGCGGGGAACCGATTATGAAGATAGCCGGCATTAACGAAATGCGTTTTATGGATCGTTACGCCATAGAGAAGTTAAATATTGCCGAAGAAATTCTCATGGAAAATGCCGGCATGGCAGCAGTGCATGTGTTGAAAGATAAAATCGGCATACACGACAAAAAATTTGTTGTCTTTTGCGGTTCCGGTAATAACGGTGGTGACGGACTGGTCATTGCCCGATTGCTTCATTCCAACGGCGGCAGCGTAAAAATATTTTTAACAGGCGATGTCAGCAGGTATCAGGGAGCAGCCAAAACAAACTTTTCGATACTTACGAGACTGCCGATAGAAGTAATTAGACTGGAAGGTGCAGCGGCTGCCAGGAAAGATGTCGCCCATTGTGACGCGGTTATTGACGCCATTTTCGGTACGGGTCTTGATCGACCGGTTACCGGTTTGGCGGAAGAAGTGATTGCACTGATTAACAAAAGTAAAAAGAAAGTTTTATCTCTCGATATTCCCTCCGGCATTAACGGCAATGCCGGCGCGGTAATGGGAATAGCTATCAGAGCTGATTATACCGTTACTTTCGGTTTGCCCAAAATCGGCAACATGCTTTATCCGGGTTATGGGCTTGGCGGGGAATTATTTGTCAGCCACATTTCCTTCCCGCCGTCGCTGACCGAAGATAACAAGTTAAAAATTGCCACAAATGATTATGTGGCTATTCCTCAGCGGCCAGCCGAAGCTTATAAAGGCTCAACGGGAGATGTTCTTTTTATCGCGGGAGCGGCGAACTATTACGGCGCTCCTTATTTCGCGGCCATGTCCTTTTTAAAATCGGGCGGCGGTTACGCTCGCCTTGCCGCCCCCCGATCAGTTGTTCCTGTTATTGCGAAGCGGGGCAGGGAGATTGTCTATTTACCGCAGGAAGAGACCGCGACGGGCAGCATTGCCCTGAAAAACAAAAAAATCCTGCTGGATTTTGCGGCACAAGTTGATATGGTCATCATTGGTCCGGGTCTTTCCTTACAAGAAGAAACAGTAAAGCTTGTCAGGGAATTGACAGAGAAAATAAAAGTGCCGTTACTCATCGATGGCGACGGTCTTACGGCAATTGCGGAAAATCCCGGAATATTGCGCAACCGTAAAGCGGCGACAATCCTGACGCCGCACATGGGCGAAATGGCGCGGCTCACCGGTTGCTCAGCAGCGCAAATCAATAGTGATAAAATTACATTTTTACGGGAAACTACAGCAAGACTCAAGGCGACGATTGTTTTGAAAGGCGCGCATTCGTTGATTGGCTTACCGGACGGCAATGTTTATATCAACTTGAGCGGCAACGCCGGTATGGCAACAGCCGGTTCGGGTGATGTTCTTACCGGTTGTATTGCGGCAATGTACGGCATGGGATTAAAATCCGAAGAGGCGGTGCGCAAGGGAGTATTTCTTCACGGCTATGCCGGGGATCTGGCTGCGGCAAAAAAAGGCATCGACGGTATCACGGCAACGGATATTATGGAATTCCTGCCGCAGGCGCTGAAGCATGACCGCGATGAAATTATTGAGGCGAAATATTATAATCCACCGGTAATATTTTAGAGACGTAGTATTCTATGTCCCGCTCCTGCGTATATCCAGATGGGACCAGAGCTGCCGGTGGATGACAAATTTCATTAATTGTTGTGAATTTGGATTGATTTGTGGCTAATGGTAATGTATAGTTCGTCATAAATCTAATTAAAATAAAAAACAGGAGGTAGTTAATGAACAAAGCTCAATTGATTGATGAAGTGGCAAAGGTTACGTGTACTAAGAAAGAAGCCGAACTGGCACTAGACGCAACATTTGCGGCGATCCAGAAAGCACTCAAGAAAGGCGCTACTGTTACGCTTGTTGGTTTTGGTACGTTTCGTGTGAGTAAGAGAAAAGCCCGTACAGGCAGGAATCCCCAGACAGGAGCGGCCATTAAGATAGCCGCAAAGAAGGTTCCCGTATTTAAAGCAGGGAAGGGTCTGAAAGACGCGGTAAAGTAGATCGGCAATTAAACATATCCGGATATGTTTAAAAAGCCGTCTGTGTTTGAAGGGGCGGCTTTTTTATTTTAATCGGTATAACACGGTTGACCGTATTACGATTAAGACCGGTTTTAAAAGTAACTTTATGAGTGTCCAAATCGGCAGAAAAATACATGACTAAATCTCTGAATTTGGCCTCTGGCAATCTTGAACTTTTCAGGTGCTTGTTACTTATTGTCATGATAGCTTTTTAACACTTTTACTTAAGATACATAGGGCTTTTTAGGGGACACTAATGACTAATTATTGTCCCCTGGAGGTAGTTACACCAAAGATAATTATAAGGTTTGAATTGGTATATAAATAAAAACATTATAAAAAGTTATAATTTATTGGTTGGCATTATCCTTGCTAACTAAAGGGGGTTGCATAGAGTTGTTGATAAAGATTCGATTAAATATTTGTTCACTGTTAATATCAAAGAAGAAGGGAGATTTAGTATGAGTCAGGTGTGGAATGTTGGATACATATTGAGACAGCAGGCCAGTATAATACCGAATAATAAAGCTATCATTTTTGAAGATGAACCAGTCACTTTTAAGGAGTTGAATGAACGTACTAATCAAGTAGCCCATTACTTGCAGAGCACGGGAGTCAAAAAAGGAGATAGAATAGGTATTTACCTTCAAAACTGTACTGAGTTTATTTACTTATTTTTTGCCGCAGCCAAAATTGGCCTGATTATTGTACCTCTGAACCTGCGGTTGGTAGGCCGTGAACTTGAATACCAGCTCAACAACAGCGGGTCCCGCATGCTTTTTTTCCATGCCAAGTTTCTCGACAACGTCAGCAAAATTAAAGATAATATTCAGGTGGATAAGGATAAATATATCTGGCTGCCAGGCCGCGATACAGATGTCCCCTCCTGTCCCGATTGGGCCGTTCGTTTCCATGATCACTTTGACAAGTTCCCGACCACTGAACCGTTTGTGAAGGAGCAAGTTTTTATGGATGACGCGCTGGGCATTATCTACACGTCGGGCGTTACCGGTGCACCCAAGGGCGCGGTTGTAAGTCATAATCAGTCTTTTTTTAAGGTTTTAAGTTTAACCGGTGTAGCGGCTTATGGCATTGTATTTCTTTCGCAGCTGCCGCTATTCCACTCCGGCGGTCTTTTTATCAGTTTGTTACCATGCATTAGTCGCGGTATGACCATGGTCTTAAGAGAAAAATTCGATCCGGTACAGTTTTGCAATGATATGGAAAAATACAAAGTCAACATCGTTTTTGCTCTAACCACAATGTGGCGTCTTATCCTCGATTCAGGTCAATTGGACAAAGTCGATCGCAGCAGCGTTATCATGCCTATCGGAGGTGGCGAGAGAACACCCAAGGCGCTGTTAGACAAATTAAAAGAAAAAGGAATTAAAGTTGGTGTGGGTTATGGGCAGACCGAGAATTCAGCCATGACATACCTTACATACGAAGAACTTCAGCTCAAACCCGCTTCTGTCGGCAAACCCAGGGAATGGAGCGATATGTGGATTGAAGATGCGGATGGCAATAGACTGCCCCCGGGTGAAATCGGTGAAATTGTGGCTATTGGCCCGAAGGTAATGAGCGGATACTGGAATATGCCTGAGGCAACGGCGAAAGCAATTGTCAATGGTGTGCTCCACACCGGAGATCTGGGCTATATGGACGCAGAAGGGTATTTCTACATCGCGGACAGGGCCAAGGACATGTATCGGAGCGGAGGCGAAAACGTCTATCCGGCTGAGATAGAGAAGGTTCTCTACGACTACCCGAGAATCAAACATGTTGCCATCATCGGCGTAGCTGATGACAAATGGGGGGAAACGGGCAAAGCCTTTGTCGTGAGTGAAGATGGAAAGCCCATAACTAAGGAGGAAATTCACGCATTTCTACAGGACAAAGTCAGCAAGTACAAATATCCATCCCATGTTGAGATGATAGATGAAATGCCCATGACAGCGACCGGTAAAATAATGAAGATTGCTTTAAAGCAAAAACATGGAGTTCGTCTGGATAAGGTGGATTAAGCATATATAGATAATCGGGAGATATTTTAAAAAAATCAGAAGACAACTATTTTGTTTACACAGGCTGCGGAAGGTGATTCATCTTTCGCAGCCTTTTTTTGATCAGGAACCTGACGATCTTTTAGGACCAGCAGCTTTTCCTGATTCCCCGCTTTAATCCGGCTAGTGCATACTTGCAAAAGTTACCGATATGTCATTTCGACCGAAGGGAGAAATCTTATTCAATGATTATAAAGATTTCTCAGTCACTTCGTTCCTTCGAAATGACACGGTTAATATTGAAATCAAGCACTAGTCACCTACAGAGTTCATAAATCCAATTTCGCGGGCGTAGGAAAACTGACGTTGCCAGGGGATACCGGGATGGACTTTTTCAAAAACATCCGGTCCTATCATCTTCAGGGATTCCGCATCCACTTCCACAGGATTATAGCCGCCGATAAAACCGCAATCCTCGCTGATGACAGGATGCTTTCCCGGCAGGCAGTCACATTCTACCGTGATATTAAGCAGGGCGTTGATGACGATGGTCTTCTCCTGAATCTTTTTCCAGACAGCGGCCGCTGTCTCAACGAGCTTTTCCTGAAAAACCGTCATATCCGAATTCCAGAATATTTTAAGAGCCATTTCCGGGCACATGGCAATGCACTGAGCACAGCCGATGCACTTTTGTAAATCATATTCGGGATAATGGGGTTCGGAAATGCTGGCTGCTTTTGTCGGGCAGATGTTGACGCAAACACAGCATCTGGTGCATTTCTTTTTATTCAGAACAGGATGATAATCGGAATGCATACGCTGTTTTTGCGCGCGCGATGCAAACCCCATGGAAATGTTTTTGATGGCGCCGCCAAACAGAGAAACCATATGTCCTTTGAAATGGGAAAAGATAACAAAACCCTGTGTCTTGTCCAAGACAGATGCTACCTGGACGGTTTTAAAATGTTTATAATCTGCCGGGATGGAAACGATATCTCTTCCGTCAATGCCATCGGCTATAATGATCGGACATCCGAGAAAATCAGCCGTGTAACCGTGGTTGGCCGCTGTATTCAGGGAATCTTCGGCGGTGCGCCGGCCACCGGAATAAAGCACAGTTGTATCAAAAACAAAGGGTTTAGCTCCCTGTGCGATAAGCCAGCCGGCGATTTCTTTGGCATAGTCAGGAGGCAGATAGCCTTTATTGCCCCGCTCGCCCCAATGGAGCTTGATCCCGACGCTGTCACCGGAAGTAAAAGGTGTCCGGAATTGTCCCAAAAGTTGTCGTAGCGATTCGACGTATGGTTTTTTCGTGCCCTCCACTGTTTTAAAGAAAAAATCAGCCATTATAAAACCTCATTTTATCCTCATTATACATTTCGAAAAAGGATATATTCGGCAACCGTGTTTAAATGATCTTTTTCAGAGCAGTCGTTGAAAATACTCAGTTGTGATTTGGCTTCGCTGATGTATCCGGCTGCGACCTGCAGCGAAGAATCAATCGCTTTATATTTCTTAATCAACTTTATAATTTCCCGTGCCGCTTTCTGCGATCCTTTTTTGAGGGTTATAATTCCTCTGATGGTGTTTTTCTCTTCTTCCGGGCTATCGCGGATGGCGAAAATTAGCGGCAGGGTTATTTTCCCTTCTTCCAGATCTTTGCCGATGGACTTGCCGAATTCTTCTCCTTTGGCCATATAATCCAGAACATCGTCCGTAATCTGGAAAGCCATGCCCACGTTTCTGCCAAATCGCTTCAGAGCGTCTATTTTTTCACGCGGAGCATCACCCAGAATCGCTCCTGCTGCGCAGGAGGCGGAAATCAAAACAGCCGTTTTCTTTTCAATGATGCTGAGATATTCATTTTCCGTTATATTGACATCGCCGCATTTCGTGAGCTGAAAAACTTCGCCTTCGGACATGATATTGCCCATTTGAGAAACAAGTCCGAAGATATCATTATTACCGATTCCGCTCATCAGCATGAAAGCCTTGAAGCAGAGAAAATCTCCCACCAGAATGCTCACGGAATTTCCGAAGATCTTATTGGCGGAGTCTTTGCCGCGCCTGATTAAAGCCTGATCAATTACATCGTCATGCAAAAGAGTGGCCGTGTGAATAAATTCCATGACTGTGGCCATAGGAAAACGGCTCTCTCCTTGATAACCGCACAGACGGGAGCAGAGAAGAAGAAGAAGAGGACGGAATCTTTTCCCGCCGCTGTCAATCAGATGATGCGCTATTTCAGGAATCAACTTGATTTCGGAATTCACATTATCATTGATGCATTTCTCGACCCGCTGAAGGTCGTCTTTATATGCGGAAAAAACATCCTGAATAAGCATTTACAACCGTACCTTTTTATATTCCTCTAATTACATAACACCATACTAAATTATTTAACAGAGAACTATAGTGTTGTTATTTTATTCTTACCATGGATCAATAAAAGAGTGAAATGATTCCTGATCTTTTCTATTCTCGTCATTTGTTACCTCAATTATGCACTACTTCAGCTTAAAATTTACGCGGCTGTCTTTAACTTTATCTTTTTTCTCCGGTGAAAGTATTTTTGGTTCTACAATAAACACGCGGCTGGCGTCGACATTGCCAGGTTGAAGAATCAGCTCTTTGACGTTTTGCGCGCGCCGTTCAGCAAGCTGTCGCAAATCGCTGTCCGTCACTTCAATACTGTTCAACAGCAATTTTTCCATATCCTCCGCCGGAATCTTTTTGGCGATGCCAATAAAGTTACGCGGCTTGGTAAATTTTCCGGCATCATAAGTTTTTTTCAGATACTTCTCATATTCCTGAGGTGTAAGCTGAATTTGTTCAAGAGCAATCTGCTCGCCGCCTTTCGACAATATTTCTTTGAGTTTCAACGTTTTGATCCTGCGGTTCAATTCTTCATTTTTTAAACCCGCCTTATCATTTACGGGATCAACATATCCTTCAATATCCAGCTTCAGTGCCGGCCGTTCATAAAGAGCTTTCCCGATGAGGGTTATTTTTTTACGGTTTTCATCTGTAACTACGGCATTTCCGTAATCAAACTCAATAAAGCTTAACTCTTCGCCGCCGCCGGTAAGAGAGGCTATCAGTGCAAAGGGTGATGTGACGGCTTTAGTGATGAGGTTTACAATAACCTGCCAGATGATCGGCCAGACTCTGAATTTGGGATCATCAAGGCTTCCGGAAACGGGAACATCCAGATTGATCTGCCCGTTGCGGTCGGTTAACAGAGAAACAGCCAGCGTTACCGGCGCTTTAATCGCGTCGGGACTTTCTACTTTATCTCCAAAGGTAAGCTGGTCGATTGTCACTTTATTCTGGGAGTCGAGTTTTCTTTTATCCACCAGATAGGCCACATCGAAATTAAGCTTTCCCTTGATAATAGGATAACCGAGGTACTTGTTCGTATACGGTGTAACCGGACTCAATTCAATATCTTTAAAACTGATTTTAATATCGGCGAAAAGATCTTTGGCCAGCGGATTAATCTTGCCGGCAATGTCAATAGGCGATCCGTGTCCCAGGTTGCCCTTGAGCGCAACATCAGCGCGTGTCATATCCTGAGAAGAAAGTCCGGTGATGCTACCGGTTAAATTGAGCATGTTTGCCATGTAGTTAGGTTTGATGTTCTTGTCGCTGAAATCAATTTTGCCGCCGCGAAACATTATTTTACCGATTTTGATATCTGCCGGTTTTTCGGAAGGCTTTTTATCTTGCTTCTTCTCCACAGATTTAGCGGAAGATTCCTTTTCCCCCTGCTTTTTTTTGCTTTCATCGCTCATTATATCCTGAATGTTAGTTGTCTTATCGGGATTGATAATGAAACGTGAATAGAAATCATTAAGCGAGATTGTCTTAATACGCAGGAAAAAAGGATTGAAGCCTGTCTGAATCTGATCGAAAGAAAGCGCTTTCCATTTTAGAAAATCATTGGATTGGGCCTTGTCAATAGTAGCAAGATTGTTTACGTAAGCCTTGCCGGAATACTTAATGACAAGTTCATTCTTTTTGTCTTTAGCCAGAGTAAGATTCCCGGCAGTGGAAACCGTGCCCCGTGTCACATCAATTTTGACTTTATCGGTAAAGTAGGGCTGAAATGCCCGAATACTGATATTCTTTACATCCAAGGCCAGATTGGAGTTGAGCGGTTCCAAACCTAGCGGTCCGTGCGCTGATATTTCACTTTTCTTATCCAGAGTAAACGCCAGATCAATATTGCCCTGTGCGCCTTTTTCCAGGGAAAGATTGGTCGCTTTCAATTGCAGCGGCGCAAGATGAATATTTACCGGCTTATATGTTTTGTCGTCAATAAAAGTAAAATCTGCTTTATCGATAAAAAAATTATCCAGCCGGAATTTTAATCCGGTTTCCTTTGCAGGGGTTGCGGCGGCGGTTTCTTTTGGTGTAGTCTTTTCTTTTTCTGTTTGCTTCTGTGCCAGCTTGAGCAAGTTGATTTCACCCTGCTTGTTGCGGTGGATCACTAAGTCCGGCGATTGAATGGTAATATCAGCAAGATGAATATCCGGTACGAGTGGCTCGACGGATGTCATGTTTATGCTCAAGTATGGCATATGCAGAATTTTATTCTTCTGTAAATCGTCCAGAATTATTTTTTTGAAAGTCGCATTGCCTGATAACACGAGAGAAGGCGATTTGTCTTTATACATGACAAAATTCAATTTCATCTTCGTATCAAGAAGAGCAGAGTTGAGCTTAAAGTTCATTTTTGCCGGAACGTAATTCAGATAAAAGGGGATGTCTAAATCCTGAACATTTAGATCAAAGCTTGTGGCGCGCGATGTGAGAAAGGGCTGAGTTTTACCCGTAAGCTCAAATTTATCATCGTTGACGATGGCGGAAAATTTCGGTACGACGTATTCTTGAAGATAGTATTCGATATTGGAAACAAAAGGGATGGAAAGATTCATCTCCCGCACGCTATGGCTGGTGTGCCTGGGTTCATCGAAAAAATCGATTTTTCCATTGATAATCTGAATATTGTTTAAGGAAAAAAGAAAAGGCTTCTCTTCCTTAACAGACTTGGGTTTCCCCTCATCTTTGGGGATGAGATCGGTAAAGTTATAGGCGCCATCCTGTTTACGGGATATGCCGGCGTAGGGATTCGTCAAAATGATTTTTTTCAAAATCAATGCTCGGCGGAAAATTGAAGAAGATGCGTCGGCATTCACATAGAGTTCGTCAAACGCAACAAACGGCGATTTCTTGCCGGGATCTTCCAGCGAAAACCCTTTGATGGTTACAGAAAGTGCGAAAGGATTGATGTCGATTTTGGCGATTGATGTTTTTCTGTGCAGAGACTCTGAAATTTTTTCAATGATCAGCGGCTTGAGAACAGCGGGTGCAATAAAAAAACCGGCAATGCCGAAAATAACCAAAAAAACAACCAGGCCGATAAGAATCTTTTTGAAAGTACCCATAATCTCTCCTTTCTTATTCTTACCATGGATCGATAAAATTATGGCCTACCCCGGAGGACTGCTGAACGGGCACGGATTTAATGCCCTGCATAATCCACTTGCGGGTATCTGCCGGATCTATGACAGAATCTATTTCCAGATAAGAAGCCATATTGATGGCCTTGCCGCGCTTGTATAGTTCACCAACCAGTTGTTCATATAACTTTTCGCGTTGAGCCGGGTCTTCGATCGCGGCCAACTCCTTTTTAAAACCGGCCTTGATGGCCCCTTCGATGCCCATGGCGCCAAACTCCCCGGTCGGCCAGGCGGCCGTGAAGAAGGATTCATGGAAACCTCCCTTGGTCATGGCCATTGCGCCTAATCCGTAGCCGCGGCGCAGAACAACCGTGAAATAAGGCACTGTCAGATGCGAGCCGATGACAAACATCCGGCAGACATGACGTACCTGTGCGCGTTTCTCTATTTCCGGACCAACCATAAAACCGGGCGTGTCGCACAAAGACAAAATCGGCAGACCGTGTGCCTGGCAAATCTGCATAAGTTTAGCCGCCTTGTCCGCCCCTTCCGCGAAAAAAGATCCGTTTACCGGGCCGACACCGGCAATCATTCCGTCGGCGGGAGTTTTGCTGATTAAATCTTCTTCCGAACGCCTGCCACGCTGCGCGGCAATCGCCAGAGCGCCATATTCGATAAAACTTCCGGCATCGCATAAATCTTCAACATTAGCGCGGGCTGTTCTCTGATTCTTTTTTTGACGTTTTGCCACTGCGTCAGGACGATTTTCATCAAGACCAAAAGCGTGCCTTCTAATCATCTCGATAAGTTCCGGACGCATCGTTTTTGTTTCAGTTTCTTTTTTCATTTTACTGCGGACCCCATTGATTAACTGAAAGTATTTATATGTAAATTAATATAACAATTATATGCATATTTCAAAGGATAAATTCAGCCCGCTTTTCTCGCCGCCCTTGAGAGTAAGCCCAGCGTATAAGTCTTTGTAGAAATGGGCGAAAATATCATTGCCTCTCCTCCGCTGGCGGAGGTGTCCCGTAGTGACGAAGGTGGATAAATAACTTTCGGCTTATAATTTGGATGAACATTATGGATGCCTTAAAATTTCCACCCCCTTCCCCCGCCAGCGGGGGACAAACGCAGGTACAAACCGGTAAGATAGTATACAAAACAAACCGGGCACATGGTTTACACTACACGGCAAGGAGGATATTCTATGCCGTGGAAAGTGATAAACCAGATGGATATAAAGAAAGAACTTACACAAGACGGGGATGCAGGACATCATGAAATAAATACATTGAATATTCGGATTGACATTCCGAATATTCAATGTATAATCATGCCATGATTAAACGACCTTCCTTTATAGAAAAACTCTCTGATGCCTTGCGGCGGTCGCCGGTGACTGCTCTGCTTGGCCCCCGGCAGTGCGGCAAGACCACCCTGGCGCGGATGTTTGGTCAAAACCGGACGGCGGCTTATTTCGACCTCGAATCCCGGCCTGACCAGACAAGGCTCCAAAATCCCGAACTTGCCCTGAGTGGACTCCAGGGTACAGTTATTCTGGACGAAATCCAGAGCATGCCGGAACTTTTCGATGTGTTGAGGGTTCTCGTGGACCGGCCCAAAAACCGGACCCGTTTTTTAATTTTGGGCAGCGCGTCGCCGGAACTTATCAAGAAAGCCTCGGAAACGCTTGCCGGACGTGTTGAATTTGTGGAATTGACGGGTTTTACGCTTGCGGAAGTCAAGCCCAAAGACGAGCGTCAACTCTGGGTTCGGGGTGGATTTCCCCGTTCTTTTCTTGCATCTTCCGAAAAGGACAGCGCCTCCTGGCGTGAGGGATTCATCCGGACTTTTCTGGAGCGCGATATTCCCCGGCTTGGCATTTCTATTCCGGCTGCCTCCATGAGGCGTTTCTGGACCATGCTGGCGCACTATCACGGACAGATCTGGAATGCTTCAGAACTGGGGCGGGCCATGGGATTTTCCGACAAAACCATGCGCGGTTATCTGGAGATTCTTTCAGGGACTTTCATAATTCGTCAGTTGATGCCCTGGCACGAAAATCTGAGCAAGCGTCAGGTGAAAGCGCCCAAAATCTATTTTCGTGATTCCGGGATTCTCCATCAATTGTTGAGTCTCACGGATTTCCATGCGCTGAACGGCCATCCGCGTGTCGGTGCGTCATGGGAAGGTTTTGCCCTGGAACAGACGCTCAACGTCCTCGAAACGAAGCAGGTGTATTTCTGGTCAACTTACAGCGGCGCAGAGCTGGATCTTTTTTTCCTTCATAGTGGGCGGCGCTATGGCGTCGAATTTAAGTATAGCGAAACACCTGTTATAACCAAATCCATGCGTTCGGCGCTGGACACATTGAAACCGGATCATTTGTGGGTTGTTTATCCCGGCATTGCAAAGTATCCGGTTCATGAAAAAATTACTGTTCTTCCGCTGAAAGACATCGGCGTCTTGAAATTGCCTTCCCGATGAGTGAAAGCGGGAATCCATTGCCCTTCTGTCATTTTACAGATCGCGGTCCGGCGCATGCCGGTTGACCAGGCAATCCATATAGCTCCTCTCCCTCGTGTGACCCTGTGTGACCTTTAGCTTACTCAGGTTACGAAGAGAACGTGTCAAATTAAAGTTCATGTCATTATGTGCTTTTTTGTGTCCTCCGCTGGCGGAGGTGTCCCGATGCAATCGGGACGGAGGTGGACAAATAACTTTCGGCTTATAATTTGGATGAACATTATGGATGCATTGAAATTTCCACCCCCTGCCCCCGCCAGCGGGGGACATTATTGCATTGGCAATTCACTGCACGCCGCGATATCATCTTTAATGTTAAAATGGTATAATAAAAAAAGTATAAACTCTTTGCAAAACACTTCTACTCGTCATTCTCGCGAAGGCGGGAATCTGGGAAAGGATTGATAATACTGGATACCGGCCTTCGCCAGACATAATTGCTGATTTTTTACAGTTATGCAAAGGTCTCTATACACACGGACTTTGCCATGTACAAATTTAAACAGAGGTTTTATGCAGATATTTGTTGATGCAGATGCGTTCCCGAATGTTATCAAAGACATCTTAATCAAAGCATCCTTGCGGTTAAACATTCCCCTGATCTTTGTGGCCAATAAACCGTTACGCCTGGAAAAGATGGCAAATATATCCCTGATCATGGTTCCGGAGGGAGCTGATGTGGCTGATGACCGCATTGCCCAATTAGTGCAACCGGGCGATCTCGTGATAACAGCCGATATCCCGCTTGCCGACCGGGTAGTCGCCAAAAAAGCTTTTGCGATTAATCCACGCGGCAAACTCTACACAGAACACAACATCAAAGATCGTCTGGCCATGCGCGATTTACTCAATGAACTAAGAGATAATGGCATGATGACAGGCGGCCCCGCTGAGTTTACCAAAAAAGACCGGCAGGCCTTTGCCAACCAACTGGACAGCTTTTTAATCCGGCAGTTGAAATTAGAAAACAAAGCGAAGTAATGAATGCTATGTTGTTGCAAATTCACAGAACATCACTCTTTTACGACCGCTTTTTATTGATTGACAATCCGGATAAATCTGCTATTGTTGCATTGCATTAATGTGTAGCGATTGTTCCAAAATAAGGCACATATGATAAACAAAAATACAGTAAGCTCGCTGACTGGCAAAGAAGCCGAACTGGTGGCACGCATGTCTTACGAAAAAAAGGACATTGTCACCGCCGGGGAACTGGACAGTTATTTGCCGCGCGGCTTTTCTTACAGGCGGAAATTAGTTTACAATCTCAGAAAGAAGAAAATATTAATTCCCATTAAAAATGGCGTTTACATTTTCGTTCCTCTTGAGGCGGTATCCACGGGACGCCGTATCAGCGAATTTCTGATCCCTGCCGTATTTTTTCCGCGAGGCAATTACTATATCGGCTATTCCGTCATGTACAACTATTATAATTTCACCAGTCAGCAATTTCAGACAGTTTACGTTTTAAATACCAGAATATCCCGCGAGAGAATCATTGCCGGCCTGTCGTTTAAATTCATTAAAATCGCCGCGCAAAGATTTTATGGGCTGGAAGAAATTGACATCAACGGCAAAAAGGCCGTTGTCACCAGCAGAGAAAGAACGCTTGTTGATTTGTTTTATTACAGCAAACCGGTGGGTGGCCCGAACGCCGCCATCGACATTCTGAATAGAACTATTAAAGCCGGTAAATGCGATGTAAAAAAATTAATTGAATACACAGTAAAATTTCCCGTCATTAAAACGCGCAAGCTCATAGGTCTAACCCTTGAAAAATCCGGCGTGAATGAAAAGATGCTCGCGCCGCTGGCTAAAAGCGTTAAGAAAACATCACTGATTTCTTTTACGGGCGATCGAAAAGGTAAAATCAATGAAAAATGGCGCGTCATCGTTTCTGCTGCACAAGGATAAAGAAAGCTTCCGTGACCTGGTTGACCGGACGGCAACGCGAGCCGGTTTTTACACGCCACTCATGGAAAAGGACTATTATCTAACCTTCATACTTTCCAAAATAAATGAACTCAGTCCGGATTTGATATTCAAGGGCGGAACCTGTCTTAACAAAATATATTATTCCTATTACCGGTTGAGCGAAGATCTGGATTTCATTTTGCGTTTGCCCGAAGTAACCGCAACAAGGGGCACTCGGCGCAAGGCCATGCAAACAATTAAGAATAACATTGAGGCCTTTTCCGGTCATTTAGGCTTTCGGCTGATTGGCGCCGATCAGGCCGGGCGAAATGAATCAAGACAGTACATCTACTATTTTGAATATGATGCCGTGACGATTCCGGTGAAACAAACCATCAAACTGGAAATAAGTCTCCGCTTCAATCCGCTACTGGCGCCCGAAGCGCGCCGGATTCAACATCAATACATCCATCCCTTCACCGGCGCATCTCTCTTTGACGCAGGCACAGTCAACTGTCTGGCGCTGAATGAAATCGTCAGCGAAAAACTGAGAGCGGCGGCCTTAAGAAAAGACATAGCGCCGCGTGATTTTTACGACCTCGATTTCATCCTGCGCAATAAATTTAATCCGGCAAACCGGCAGGTAATGGATCTTTTCCGTCAAAAGCTGATTGAAGACGGCGGCGATGCGAATCTCAAGAAATATCTGGTGAATATGGGACGGACGGACACGGAAATAAAAGACATGCGCTCACGCGTTAAAGAGGAATTGATTGAAGTGCTGACCAGGGTGGAGAGGGATAAATTTGATTTAGAACGGGCATTGAAAAGGATTAACAAGGCCATGGAATCACTTGTTGCCGCGGATAACAAAAGATGAGGAACCAGAAGGAAGCTCAGCATTGGATGGTGTTTTGCCACCAACAAAAAATATTTTTTGTATGATGTAAAACGTAGGCGTAAGAGACATCATCATTTTAAAATAATATCCCAACGCGGACGGGTCGACACCTACAACATCAAAGATCGTCTGGCCATGCGCGATTTGCTCAATGAACTAAGAGATAATGGCATGATGACAGGCGGCCCTGCCGAGTTTACCAAAAAAGACCGACAGGCCTTTGCCAAACAGTTAGACAGCTTTCTAATCAGACAGTTGAAATTAGAAAATGAGGCAAAATAAAAAATTCTGTCTTCCCGCCCTTGAGAGCCTGCCCGGCGTATGCCGGGGGCGGGATTGAGGGAGTGTGATATTTTATTTTATCATTCCCGTCGATGAGACTGTGACGCAAAAAGAAAAATGTCATTCCGAATCCCGATGTGTCGGGATGAGGAATCTTAAGGGAGGTAATGTAGTACGAACCTTCAGGTTCGTCTGTTCAATGGGTCTAAAGACCCATACTAATGTTTAATGTTTGATGGCGAACTGGTATAATTTTCTCATTGCGATGAACGGATTCCGACACCAAAGCGTATCGAAGTTGACACCTTAAACATCAGAGAGTATATAAGCGATACTCGTGATCGTGCACAGTAACTAAAAATTTTAAGAATCTATTGGAAGCAGAAAAACTTATATTTCAAGGTCTGAACATGGACCACTATCAAGAAAGGCACATGACTATTAATAAGTGGAGTAATGCTAATGATGAAGACCGAAAAGGTTACTTGGACGCGTACGCATCTGTTGATTGCGCTAAATCTTTACTGTAAAATTCCTTACGGGAAGTTCCATAACCGGAACCCAATGATCGCTGATGTTGCAGCACGAATGGGGCGGACGACGAACAGTCTAGCAATGAAGTTGAGTAATTTTGCGTCATTGGATCCGATACATCGTGCGCGCGGGGTAAAAGGTCTTGAAGGTGCTTCACAGCGGGATCGGCTGCTTTGGAATGAGTTTCGCGAGAATCCGGAACTGTTGATGCCGGAGAGTGAGCAACTGCTACATGATCTTTATACGAAGGATCAAGAGAAAGAAGTCGATGTTGTAGGCGCAGAAATGATTCGTGTGACAACACCATCTATTCCATTTGTTGGTAAAACAGAGACGAAGGCAATGGTTAGTGTTCGACGTGGTCAGCAATTTTTTCGGCAGGCAATTCTGGCGGCCTACGATATTGAGTGTTGTATTTCGGGCGTGAATATTTCGACACTTCTAGTGGCGAGTCACATAAAGCCGTGGAGATCATTTCCGGAGGAACGCCTGAATCTGCGGAATGGTTTATGCCTTTCTGCCATTCATGATGCGGCGTTTGATCAAGGTCTTCTGACGTTGGATGAGCAATTCCGTGTCGTGTTGAGTCAGACTTTACGCAAAAGTATGGACAATCGTGAATGGAGTGTATTCTTTGGACCATATGAAGGCAAGAAAATTAGCCTTCCGAATAAGTTGGCGGAACCAGACCCTATGGCACTTAAGTATCATAGAACACATGTTTTTAAGGAGCTATAATCATATTATGAAAGAGCCGCTTTCCTGCCTGCGATGCGGCAAGTGTTGTTTTGTTGATTTAACCGCTTACGCGGAGAAGGAAGATTTTGACCGCTGGCGTACCGAAAACAGACAGGATATTCTGGATATGATTGAGCATCGCCACCTTGTTTGGGCGGGTGATAGAATGGTTTCTGCGGAAACCGGCGATTATCCGCGCGAATGTCCTTTTCTTTATAATTCAGAAGACTCGTGGCTCTGCTCGATATACGAGACAAGGCCGATGGTTTGCCGCAAATATTATCCGGGATCGTCGGAGTTGTGTCCGCAGTGGAAGATGAAGGGTAGATGATTAGACGATTAGAGGATTGGAGGTTTTGAAAAAAACAGTGAAGGGTGAAAGTGAAATAGTGAAGGGAAATAAAGAAATTATTAAGATACTGTTTTATTAATTTTAACTGGATTCCCCGGTCAAGCCGGAGAATGACAATGGTGGGCGGGGGGATGACAGCGGAAGGCTGTATACCGGCCTGCGCCGGCAGGACGACTTTTGTATAAGCGTATCGCCGCGTTCGCTTATATAAATTCAGTTCCTAACATCTCTAAAGGCAGTGTAGAGATGTTTTTGCCCATCTGATATTTTTTCTTGCCCGGATAGACGACCCATAATTTAGACAACTGCAAATCTTCCATTGCTGTCTGCATAGATCTGGTCAGGCGCGGTGCGTCTTCATACTTGAATTCAATACCCCGGTTCTTGCCGTGATCCTGCCAGAATAGATCAAGCTCCGCTCCTCCGTGGGTGTTCCAGAAATAAAGTTCGTTATCCTGTTTTTCCAACGTTCGGCAGACACAGTCCAGAGCAAACCCCTCCCATGATGCGCCCAGCTTTGGCCATGCGTTTAACTGCTTTTGCGTCTCAATGGAAGAAAGGCTATGGTACAGTCCTGAATCGCGCAGGTAAAATTTAGGCCGCTTTACAAGCCGCTTGCCGATGTTGGCATGCCAGGGCTGGAGGATGCGGATCATAAATGTTCCCTCCAGAATGTCGCAATACTTACGGACGGTCATATCGGATACACCGAAAGATCGTCCCAATTCGGAGTAATTGAGAATCTGGCCATGATAATGACTGAGCATTGTCCAGAATCGCCGCAATGTCCGGGCCGGTATGTTGATGCCAAGCTGCGGGATGTCGCGTTCCAGAAATGTTGTTACATATTGACTGCGCCATACATGGCTTTTCTCATCGTTTCCGGCCAGAAACGACCGGGGCAATCCGCCGCGCAGCCAAAGCATTTTGATTTTTGCCGGGTCAATATCGCTTAAACGAAAACCACCCGGGTAATGGTAAGCAATCCGGCCGGCAAGCGTTTCTGAACTCTGACGGATTAAATCCCGTGAAGCGCTGCCCAGAATAATAAATTTTCTTTTTTTGTTCTGATCGACAAGGTAACGTAGCAAAGGAAATAAATCCGGTATGCGCTGGATTTCGTCGATGACAATCAAACCTGTAAGATCTTCGAGCGCAAGTTGAGGCTGATCTAAACGGGAAGCGTCCTGCGGATTTTCCAGATCAAAATAATGATCGGCGCCGATGGCCCTTGCCAGTGTAGTTTTACCGCACTGCCGGGGCCCGAGAATGGCCACCACAGGGAAAATCGTCATTAATTTGGACAATGCCGCTTGATCTTGCTGTCTTTCAACCATATGCATGGGTTTATGTCTAGCATGTCTATCTTGAAAAATCAAACCATTTATATGAAACTTCAAGGTATAGAAAACCGGTGTTGACGACAAATAGGAGCAAGGTACAGGGTGAAAGGGAAGGGTGAAAAAGTAGAAGATTAGAAGATTAGAGGATTGGAGGTTTTAGATATCCGCCTCCGTCACTACGTGACACCTCCGCCAGCGGAGGATATGCAATGGCATTTTCTATTTTGTGACACAGTCTTTTGCACGAGAAATGACAGAGGGAATTATCACCCTCCCTCAATCCCTCCCCTCGAGGGAGGGAAGTTTAAAAGAAGAACTGGATTTACCCTAAAGGGCACTTCGCCCGATCAAGTCGGGAATGACAGAGGGAATTATCACCCTCCCTCAATCCCTCCCCTCGAGGGAGGGAAGTTTAAAAGAAGAACTGGATTTACCCTAAAGGGCACTTCGCCCGATCAAGTCGGGAATGACAAGGGAAGTTATCACCCTCCCTCAATCCCTCCCCTCGAGGGAGGGAAGATAGATGTGGGTTGGATTCTGATGGAACTAAATTATTTCTCCGAATAGGTCATATTCATCGGCGGAGGTTATTTTGCATTTTACAATACTGCCGGTTGGGAGTTTTGAATTTTTAATATAAGTTACGCCGTCTATTTCCGGCGACTGTCTGCGGCATCTGCCCATGTATGTGTAATCTTTGCGGTCGCTTTTCTCTTCTATAAGCACTTCCTGAATTGAGCCGAGCAGCGTTTTGTTGATAGCGGCGGAAATTGCCGCCTGTTCATTCATGATTGTTTCGCGGCGGCGTTCTTTTTCCTTTTCGGATACCTGCGATTTTAAATTCGCGGCGATTGTTCCTTCTTCCCGCGAGTAGGTAAAAACACCAAGATGGTCAAACTTTGTTTCGTTCACGAAATCAAGCAAACGGTTAAATCTTGTCGGCGTCTCGCCCGGGAATCCGACAATGAGGGATGTTCTTAAAGCAACGCCCGAAATTATCTTCCGGGCCTGAGCGATAACTTCTTTGATTTTTGCGCCGGTGACTTTGCGGTTCATCGCTTTTAAAATATCGTCGTCAATATGCTGGATGGGCAGGTCAATGTAGCGGCACATTTTTTCATTGGCGGCAATGGTCTCCAATAAGTCGATAGTAACTCTGGATGGATGGGCGTAAAGCAGGCGAATCCATTTTAAATTTTTTATTTTTGCCATTTCGCTTAACAAGGTGGACAATTTCGGGCGGCCTTTTAAATCTCTGCCGTAATTTGTGGTGTCCTGAGCGGTGATGATAATTTCTTTTATGCCTCGTCTGATCAGTATTTCGGCCTCCTGAAGAATATCATCAGGCTGGCGACTGCGTGCTGCGCCGCGAATGGACGGTATGACGCAGTAGGAACAGTGATTGGAACAACCGTCGGAAATTTTTAAATATGCGCTTGCAGCGGTCGAGGATAATATCCGCGGGTGCTTGGAGTTCATTATAAAATCAGGTTTGGTAATTACTGTGTTCCGTTTGTGTTTTTCCTGATGTAAATTCCCTATGTGGCTGACGATGTTGCCGACTTCTCCTGTGCCGATAAATAAATCCACTTCCGGCATTTGGGCGAAAAGTTCTTTCCCATAGCGCTGGGCGAGACAACCGGCGACTACAATCCGAAGTTGCGGGTTGTTTTTCTTTTTTTCTTCGGCCAGCGTTAATATTTCTTCAATGGCTTCTTCTTTGGCCGGATTAATAAAGGCGCAGGTATTGATGATGACAATATCCGCTGAGTCGCTTTGATCAACCAGTTGATGGCCGGATTGATTTAAGAGGCCTCCCATAACTTCTGAATCAATCAGATTCTTTGGACAGCCCAGACTAATGATACGTATTTTTTTATTATTTGATTTCTTCAACGGGGGAGCTTTCTAATGAGAACTTTTCTGGGTTTTGCGCCATCCGACGGCCCGACAATTCCTTCGGACTCCATTTTTTCAATCATGCGCGCCGCCCTGTTGTAGCCGATTTTCATGTACCGCTGGACAAGTGATATGGATGCCTGTCCCAGTTCTCCGACCAACGCCACGGCTTCGTCATATTTTATATCGAAATCATCATCACCTTCATGCTGAGTCTGCGCGGCGGCCAGTGCGAATTTTTCGATGGAAGAATCATAAGCGGGCTGCTCCTGCATTTTGATGAAGTCAACAATGCGGGAAATCTCCTTGTCCGAAACATAAGCGCCGTGAATACGGGAGAGCTTGGATGTGCCCGGTGGAATAAAAAGCATGTCTCCGGCGCCGAGAAGTTTTTCCGCTCCCTGCTGGTCAATGATTGTGCGCGAGTCAATTTTGGAAGAAACCTGAAATGAAATACGTGTGGGGAAGTTTGCTTTAATCAAACCGGTGATAACATCAACTGAAGGCCTCTGTGTGGCGATGATAAGATGAATTCCGGCTGCACGAGCCATTTGCGCCAGACGCGTCAGTGATTCTTCCACGTCCCGCGGCGCAACCATCATCAGGTCGGCCAATTCATCGATAATTACGACAATGTAAGGAAGTTTTGTGTGTTTTATCTGCTGCTCAACGTTGGCACTGTCAGTTGTGCCGGTTGTTCGTTCAGGTTCCAGATCAGGATCAACCTGTTTGGGTAACGCCAGAACAGTTTTGCTCTTCAGGCCTTTTAAAAGCAGTTCGTTATAGGCGTCAATGCTTTTTGCCTTGAGATCGTTGAGTATCTTGTAGCGTCTTTCCATTTCTTCTACTGTCCAGCGCAGAACCTGCGAAGCTTTTTTCGGATCAACGACGACAGGATGTATTAAATGTGGAATGCCTTCGTAAGAAGATAACTCCAGCCTCTTGGGATCAATCATCAGGAATTTGACGTCATCCGGCTGAGCTTTAAAAAGGATACTGCAGATCATGGCGTTGAGAGCGACGCTTTTACCGGAGCCGGTAGTGCCGGCGATGAGCAGATGAGGCATTTTTGTCAGGTCGGCGACCACGGGCGTGCCCACAAAATTAACACCCAGCGCAATCGGCAGACGGAAAGATGATTCCAGAAAAGACTTGTTGTCGAGAACTTCTTTGAGAAAAACCGGCTCCCTTTTTAAGTTGGGTATTTCAATACCAATCACAGATTTGCCGGGAATGGGGGCAAGGATACGAATGCTTGGCGCCATTAACGCTAAAGCCAGATCATCGGAGAGATTGACTATTTTGTTGATTTTAACACCCGGGGCCGGTTCCAGCTCGTACATTGTGATTACGGGTCCGGGCATTACTTCTACCACACGTCCGTCAACACCGAAGTCGGATAATTTCTTTTCCAGAATACGGGAGTTGGTAACCAGAGCGTCACGTTTTACCCGGACATCCTTGTGCTGAGCCTCTTCCAGTAATGTAAAGGGAGGTAGTTGGAACTTTTCGTCTGTGGTGGTTTTGGTGAAATTAAAATTGGTTTGCTCGATTTTTTTGAGATTTATTTTTTTTATAACCGGGGGGTTATCTTCGATAATCACCTTTTGCGGTTTTTTTTCTATTTTTACACTGTTGATTACATAATTTACAAATGAAGAAATACGGCTTTTGCAGAGATTGAATAGTGCTGCGAAAAATTGAGTGATTCGTTCCGTTACAGACATAATTGAAAATTCAATTATGAAAGTCAGCGCTACAACAAAAGTCAGAATTAAGATGATATAAGTTCCCGCAACATTAAAAGATATTCGTAGAAAGTCGACAAGGGAAACACCTATTAATCCGCCGGTGCCGTTCTTCAGCGATTCTCCGTAAACGGTAATGCTGCCACGGAAGAGAAGAGCCATAAGGCCGGCAAAAGAGAGAACAAAAAATAAAAACCCGACAATCCTTTTGGTGTTAATAGTAAACGCCGGCCTTAAAAAATATTTGAAACTGCAAGCCAGAAGAATGAAAGGAAAAAGGAATGAAGCAATGCCCAAAAGGCGAATCAGAGAATCGGCTGTATAAGATCCGGCCTTGCCGGTAAAATTATGCGTTGCCTGGCCACTAACAACAAAATGGGTAAATGAAGGATCTTGCGGACGGTAAGAAACCAGACACAAAAGCAAAAATAAAGCCAGGGAAAGACAAACGACTCCTTTAATCTCCCTGGTTCTTTTATTATCCTTTTGTTTCTCGGTTATTTTCTCTTCCATATTATTTTTGTACTTTAAAATAATAATTTGTCAACCGCAAGAATTATTTCAGAAAAAAGACGATTTGACAAGTAAAGTAAGAATCTTTATTTCCCGCATCCGGCTTTTGTCTTTATGCTGACGAAGGGTATTCCCTAACTTTCTTTAGTGCTTGTGTCTTCAATCTTCTACAGTCATACTTTTCTTTTCAAACAGGCTAACACAGTTCTTCCCTCTATGTTTCGATGCGTAGAGAGCCTCGTCCGCCGCGTGGATAAGAGCTTCCTTTTCATCGGCATGTTCCGGAAAAGTAGAGACTCCCAGGCTGATAGTTACATGCAGTTTTTGACTTTCATGAGGTATTTCTGTTTCGGCGACGCTCGCGCGTATTTTCTCGGCGACGATCATGGCCTGGGGGGAATCAGTTTCGGGCAGGATCATGACGAATTCTTCACCGCCATAACGCGCCGTGATATCCTCGGAGCGTGAAATTCTCTTGGCGGCTACGGCCACGTCCTTCAATACCTTGTCGCCCAGTTGATGGCCATAGGTGTCGTTGAAAGATTTAAAGTTGTCAATATCCATCATGATCAGCGAAAACTTTTTGTTATGACGGCGCGAACGTTTTATTTCCTGATCCAGGAGAAGTTGAAAATACCTGTGCACGTAGAGCTTGGTCATGCCGTCGGTCGTGGCCAATTCAAAGAGTCTTGCGTTTTCGATGGATATGGCGGCCTGAACGGAAAAGCTTCGGAGAATTTCCAGACGTTCCGGCGTAAAGGCATTCTCACTCAGGTTGTTTTCCATATAAAGGATGCCCGATAATTTGCCCTTACTCATGATGGGGGTACAGAGAATGGATTTGCACTGTACTCTCATGATGTAGGGGTCGCTTGTAAAGAGGCCTTCTTTCAAGGCATTACCCGGGACAATGTCTTCTCCGCTGTGATAAACGTAATTGACGATAGAATGGCAGATTTCAGAGCAATCTTTTAGCGGCATGGATTGCATAACCATAGATTCGTTTTTATCTATATCTTCACTGGCCTCAATAGTCAGTTCACTGTCCGGCTCCAGAATCAGATATCCGCGCTGGGCTCCGGCATTGGTAATGGATACATTCATGATCTTTTGCAGAAGACGGTCCAGCATAATTTCACTGGAGATAATTTGGGAGACCTTCATGGCTGTGGACAGGTCGAGTATTTTTGTGCTGCTTGTGTTTTCGGTGGCGCCACTTAATGTCAGGCTGCCTGATGAACCGCTCACGGTTATCGTTCCGGTGGTTTGCTGCTTTTGTTCTCGAGGGATCAACGACGCGTATTTTTCTTCCAGTTCTTTGGCCTTTTCTGAAGCTCCCCATGAAAAATAGGATTTGTGAGCCTTTTGCATGAAAAAGCCGGCCTCATCCTTACAGGAAGAATCAAGATATAAGAGTGCCAGGCGTTCGCAGGCAATAGCTTCTTCCTGCTGGTAACCATTGACCCTCGCGCCTTCAATAGCCGCATGATAGAGTCTCTGCGCCTCCTGGAAGCGTCCTCTGATTCTCATCATTTCCGCGGCCACAAGGTCATATTTATGCCGGAAATTTTCAGGACAGGATTTTGCCCACCTGAGCATTTTTAGCTGGTTGGCCTGGAGATAAATCAAATATTTTGCTTTTCTCAGTGAATCAGCTTCGGCATAAGATGCCGTCAGCGTCAGCGAATAGTATAAATAGAATTCCGGTATATGCAGATTTCCCAGGGCAGTTTTTCTTCTCACAATCCGTTGCATATCATGGACAAGATTGCGGCATTTTGAGTATTCGCCAAAAAGATAATTTATTCTCAATCTGACCAGGGAGAAGTAAAATGTGCCGAGCATGTTGTTTTCAGATTGATAATAATTAGTCTGCTCTTCCTCATCAAAACCATCTCTGTTTAAACTGCCTCTGCTTTCAGTCAGACCTTTAAGACAGAGACACATACTTGTGTTTTCCATGTAGTTGCGCGCGATAAACGGATCTTTACCACCCAACTGAAAATCTTTGTACTTTCCGTATTCCTCCAGAATGTCATCGATGTTGTCTCCCAGCATGATGCGGGTCATGCTGATTAGATTTACGCTGTGTCCGCTGAATATCAGGTCGCCGTTTTCGATTCCGTTTTTATAGGCGTTTCTGAAGTAATCAAGATCGTATCTGGCATGTTTCTTCCAGTGCTGGATAAACATCGGAAAAGCAAATTCTACCCGGCATCTGTTCTTTGTGTCGGCAATCTTTTCATTGAGTTTTAATGCCGCCAGTCCAAACCTGTAGCCATGCTGATAAAAACCCAGCGATGATCCCACAACGGAACCCATGGCAATGTAGGCAAAGGGGGAATATTCAAAATTTACTTCATAGTCCAGCAGTCTGTAAACGCTGTTTATTGCTATATAGGCGAATAAATTCGGATTGGCATAAAACGCCACGGTACCGGTATGAATCGCGAGATAGGCGTAAGATATCATCTCCCACAATTCCATCTCGGGATTATCAAGAGATTTTGACGGATGCCTGACCAGATATTCGGAAGCTAATATTTTTGCTTCAGCCAGTGTATTCGGCAGGGGAGTATATTGCAGATCTATCAAATCCTCTATCTTCCTGCGGCCGAATTTTAATCGCATCTTCAGCAGTTCCAGACCTATTCTTGCGTCGGATACATTTTTCGGAAGTTTGATACCGAGCATTTTCATTCCCTCGGTACCAACCCTCAGGGCAGCTTCATAATTCCCCTGCGTTGTGTATAATATGATCATCAGAGTGTGAACGTTAGCATTGTCCACATTCGATTTTACATTTCTAACCACAATGTCAAATAATTTTTCGGCTTCGCTGAAGTTCAGATTGAGATACTCGCATTCTATTGCTTCCCTGTATATGGAATAGGTAAGTTCGTAATGGCTTTTCCAGCAATACTCAGGCAGGAGTCCGATGGCGGTTTTTAAATAAGATGAAGCCGAGGCATATGCCGTCGATTTTTTTGATTTCTGCGCGGCTTGCAGATTAAGCTTCGCCAGTATAATTTCTTCATCCGCTCCACTTACGAACCGGATTCCTCTGTTGAGCTGATCGACAATATAAAATATTTTTTCATTAAGATTATTAGCGCCGGTTTTTTTGAGTACGTTACTGCCGGTACGATAATGCATTGCCGCCTTTTCTTTTTCCGGAATCATGGAATATACCGCTTCTTGAATGCGGTCATGGTGAAACTTGTATATGTTTCCATGAAGGCTGATCATATCCTCTTGAATCGCGGAGGTGAGATCGGCAAGGGTTTCGTCGATGGACTTTCCGTAAACAACAGACAATAATTCAAGATCAAACCTGTTGCCAATGCATGCGCATATCTTTAATATTTCTTGAGTTTTCTTCGGGAAATGGGAAATTTTTTGGGCCATAAATTCTATAACGTTTTCGGTGACCTGCATCTCCCGTATTTTATTTATATCCCATTCCCATCCGGTTTTGGGATTAAGTTCCAGAAGATGATTATCGTAAACGTTTTTCAGGAACTGAATAACGAAGAATGGATTGCCTGCTGTTTTCCTGTTGATGAGCTCGGCAAGAGGCATGCATCTTTCAGCATCACATAAAAGCACATTCATAATTATCAAGTTGATGCTGGCCACATCCAGAGGGCCAAGTGTTATGCTGTGTATGTTTCTGCCTTTCTTGCGAATTTTATTTAGCGCAAGCGTAAGAGGATGGGCATCATTTGTCTCGTTATCCCGGTAAGCTCCTATCAAAAACAAATATCTTGTTTCATAGGTAGTCATTAAGTTTTCCAGGAACTTTAAGCTGGCCTGGTCAGCCCACTGGAGGTCATCCAGGAAAATCACTAAAGGATGTTTTTCAGTTGTAAAAATATTGACAAAGTTTTGAAATACCAGGTTGAATCTGTTCATTGATTCTTCCGGACCAAGTAACGGTAAGTCGGGCTGTTTTTGAATGATAATCTCCAGTTCCGGTATAACGTCAGTTATGACTTTCCCGTTTGGTCCCAGAGTAGAAAGAAGTTTTTTTCTCCATGATTGAATTTTTTCCTCGCTCTCGGAGATGATCTGCCGAATGAGTCCCTGAAAAGCCTGAATAATAGCGCTTGTGTAAGGGACATCCTTTCTAAACGGGTTATATTTGCCAAAAATGAAATAACCTTTTTTAGCGATAGCCGGTTTGTAAATTTCATTAACCAGAGCGGATTTGCCGATTCCCGGCTGGCCTGTCACCAGCATCATCTCGCTTAAGCCCTTGCACGTCCGCTCGAAGCAGCTCATTAATTCAAGTCTTTCATTTTCACGATCTACAAGGCTGTGGGGGATATTAAACCTTATGGAAATATCTTTTGTTGCTATTGGAAATTCATCAATGCTACCTTTTTGGTTTAACTGATTCAGACATTCGTCAATATCAGCCATTAATCCCAGACAATTCTGATATCTCTCTTCCGGATTTTTTGATAACAGCTTTAAAATGATAGCGGACAATACCGGCGGAATGGAAGAATTCACATCGCTGGGAGACAAAGGCTGGCGCGCAATATGCGAATGAATTAGTTCCATCGGATCCTTGTATTTAAAGGGAACCTCGCCGGTCAGCATTTCGTAAAAGGTTGCACCAAGAGAGTATATATCCGTGCGGTAATCCACGCCCCTGTTCATCCTGCCGGTTTGCTCCGGGGACATATATGATAGTGTTCCTTCAATAACATCAGGATTATACAGTTCGTCATTTACATGTGTTAAGATTGCGGAAATGCCAAAGTCGGTTATCTTGATTTCACCATTTTTCGAATTGATCAAAATATTATCAGGCTTGATATCCAGATGAATAATATTATTCTTGTGAATTAATCCCAGTGTTTCGGATACTTTTGATGAAATCTGTAAAAATGATTTTAATCCAAACTTTTCTATTTTTAATTTTTCTTTAATCGATTCACCGCCGAAATCCTCTTCGATAATGGCGTATTTGTCATCATGCTCGACAAGATCGAATATTTTGATGATGTTTTGTATATCAAGCTTTTTTACAAGATTATATTCCTGTTTGAATCGTGCAATTTCCGAAGGTGTTGGATATGCGGTTTTCAGCAGTTTAATGATCAGCGGCTGAGTTTCATTTTCTTTGTTCCCGCGGTAAATAATTGAATTTCTGGTTTCGTGTATTTTTTCCCGTAGAATATAATTTGCAAATTTTTCCATGATTTTTCATCTTTCCTATTGCAAAGAATTACTTAATGAAGCCACTGATATAACTAGAAAAATTTTACATCAATTCTGATTATGGAATGTGTATCAGTATGAAATAAATTGTTGATTAATTCAAGCGGAAATTTATTTGTAAAAATTCTTAATTAAACTTATTGCTGAATTACAGCCTGGACTCTTTCATGGAAGAAAACATCTTTTTTTCAGGTTTGCGGCCGCAAATAAAAAATTTCTATTTATTGACAAGAAGTAAAGTAAACAATCCGAAAATCCAGCAATAGTAAGCAAAGAATTTCAAACGCGCTTCACGGATGACCAGAAAAAAAAGTTTAAGAGATATAAAACCAGCTATCATGGAGCAGAGGAAACCGATAAGATATAGCCAGATTTCCGAAGATGGAATTTGTTGGAAGTAGCTGGATTCTAATATTACGGCGCCGCTAACGGCCGGCAGGGAAAGCAGAAAGGAAAAACGTGCTGCCGTGAACCGGTTTAGCTTGCGGAAAATGCCGGCGGTTATAGTAGCTCCGGAGCGGGAAATGCCTGGAAAAAGGGCCACAGCCTGGGCGAGCCCGATTAAAATGCTGTCGGTAAGATTCATATCTTTTTCATCGCGCCGGGCATCAGTTACTTTGTCGGAAAAAAATAGCAGGAATCCCGTAATGATTAAAAAAAATGCCGCTGCTTGAGCTGATCCGAAAATGCCATGTAAATAGTCTTTAAATAAGAAACCGAAAAAAACGACAGGCATGGTGCCGATAATTAAAAAAATAAAGATCTTTCTTAAAGAGGTGATTTCCTTTGCGCTGAAAAGTGTTGCCGATTGGTTGGGCAGAAGAGCTTTGAGCATTCTCCAGATATCAACACGGAAATAGAAAGCGACGGCGAACAGTGTGCCCAGATGCAGTATCGCGTCAAAAGCAACTCCCGGTTGATGAAAATCCGGTAAAAAACTTTGAAGAATAACCAGATGAGCTGAACTGCTGACAGGAAAAAGTTCGGTCAAGCCTTGAACTATGCCCAAAATTATAACAGTAGAGAGGTTCAAATAGCCTCACTTTCTAAATTTTTAATATTTAACGTGACTAAGAGTACTGAATAAAGCATAAACGTTCTTTCATTCGAGTTTAAATCTATTCTCCCTAAACAGCTTTATACAAGTGTCCACTGCCTTGCTGTCATAGAGAATTCCGGCGTTATCTTCAATCTCTGTGAGCGCACTTTGCAGCCCTAAAGATGATCTGTAAGGTCGATAGGATGCCATGGCCTCAACCACATCGGCAACGGCAAGGATGCTGGCTTCAATGAGAATATCTTCGCCCTTTAACCCTTGTGTCCATAATAAAACTGAACGAGGCTTCAGTGCCAAGTGCTTTTGATCATAAAAGAAGTAGATACGTGTGTCAATCAATAAGTGATAATTGATGAAAATTTTCTTATTCTATAGACATCAAGGAATTCCAACGTTCCCATTCTGTGGCACAGGGAAGATTATTTTCTTTGAGAAGATTAATGATTGTTTTTTCATTAAAGCGCAAATAAGGGTTGATCTGGCGTTCATCGGCCATAGTTGAGTAAACGTGATTGTGGTCGTAAGAGTTCAGGAAACGATCGATATATTCGTTATCCGGTTCCAGATGCCGGGCGAAGGCAAGGGAATCGTTAATGTAATCGTGACCGGCGTAAATTATTGTTTCGTCGGGTAAGGCCATCAACCGCTTAATGGATAGATAGAAATTTTTCTGATTGCCGGAAAAACAATTACCTGCTGTTCCGTTAAAAATAGTGTCGCCGGTGACTAAAATGCTTCCCGTATGAAAGCAAACAGAGTCGTCCGTATGTCCGGGAGTCCGGTAAACCAGGATTGTTTCTCCATCAATCATAATTTTGTGATTGTCGGAAAGGGTAGCCGAATTTAAAAATTTTGCGCGGGTAGATTTAAGCAGGTGATCATTGCCGGATGTGTGATCGTAATGCGAATGTGTGTTGGTAACAAATTCAAGCACCAGGTTAGTGGTTTTCAGAAAAGACAGTATTTCTTTCCATGCACCGCCATCAACAGCCATTGCCTGTTTTTTCCCATGTATTACGTAGGCGAAATTATCAGATCCATAACGAAATTGCTCAATATTTAACATATAAAACCTTCTTGTAAAGTCCTAAAATATTTTATTACGAGACATCGGTTTTAATCAGGACTAATTATTTGATGTATTAAATATAATGAAAATGGCATTTATGTGTCAAGGCAATCGTAAAAATCGATTTCGTACAGGATGTTCACATTTTTAAAAAACATTTGACAAATTAAGGTCTTGGTAATAGTATTACCCCGCTTTTTACAATGGAGGCGCTATAAGCGCTTTTTTTAATTTTCAGGCTAATTATTTCAGGGACTATTTTCAAACAATGCAAAGAATTATGACAAAAAAAAGAGCATTGGAAATCATTGCCAATTTCCCCCAGGCGGGTGTTCTTGTGGTCGGAGATGTGATGGTTGATCATTTCATCTGGGGAAATGTTTCCCGTATTTCGCCTGAAGCTCCTGTGCCTGTAGTTGATGTCCAAAAGGACAGCATTTTGCTTGGCGGCTGTGCCAATGTGCTCAATAACATTTACGCGATGGGCGGCAAAGTTTATGTGGCCGGCGTCATCGGCGCCGATAATATAGGGAAAAAACTGCTTGTGGAGTTGCACGGACGAAAAATTGACACAAAAGGCATTGTCGTGGAAAAGGGACGGCCGACTACTCTGAAAACGAGAATTGTCGCGCACGGACAGCAAATGGTGCGTTTTGACAAGGAAAACAGAAAGCCTATTCCTCAATCCAGCACCAATAAAATTCTGGAATATGTGAAATCTTTGCGCAAGAAAATCGGAGCTATTGTTATTTCCGATTATAATAAAGGGGTCATTTCCAGTGAGCTTATTGAAGGAATAAAAACAATAACGAAAGATTCAAATATCTTCATCTGTCTTGATCCGAAACAAAACAATTTTTCGATATATAAAGGGGTACACGTGATTACTCCCAACCATCATGAAGCCCAGCGTGCCGCCGGTATGGAAATAACCAATGCCAATGACATTCAGCGATTAAGCGAATCTCTTTTAAAAAAATATGCCTTTCAAGCAATGCTCATCACCCGGGGAGAAGAAGGCATGAGTCTTTTTGAAAACGGACGGAAAATTGTTCATACGTATTTTCCGGCTCAGGCCAAAGAAGTTTATGATGTGACCGGCGCCGGTGATACAGTTATCGGCATGCTTGCCCTGGGTCTCTCCGCGCGGGCTAATATAAAAGAGGCGACATGCCTGGCTAATCTGGCCGCGGGTATAGTGGTCGGAAAAATTGGCACGGCCACTGTCTCTCAGAAAGAACTTATAGAAGTATTATGAGCAAGCCGAACCCGGTTGAACCGGTAAAACTGGTCTTCAGCATTTTTGCTAAAGAGACTCCACTGTTAAACGAAACGATAAAAATTTTGTCCTCAGAATATGGACAGCCGGATTTTGTAAGCGAAGAAATGCTCTTTGATTATACGAATTATTACAGCGCTGAAATGGGAGAGAATCTTGTGCGGCGCTTTCTGTCCATGGAAAAATTAATCCGGCCAGAGGAATTACCCGATATAAAGCTGGCAACAAACAGTATTGAAGACAGGTTGGCATTGGATATTCGGAGGCAGGTTAATATTGATCCCGGTTATATATCAAAGGCACATTTGATTTTGGCTACCGGCAAGGCGTATACACACCGTCCCTATTTGCGGGATGGAATTTATGCCGACTTGACCCTGATTTATCAGGGGAAGAAGTTTTGTTCTTTACCCTGGACTTACCCTGATTATGCGGATGAAAAGCAACTCTTAATGCTTGGTAAAATCAGAAATAGATATTTATTGCAGTTAAAAATGCCACAACAGTTATAAAAAATACGTAAAGTTCCTTAAATTGGTATATGGTGTATAAAATGATAAAAAGCATGACCGGTTATGGCCGGGTAGAAACAGTTCAAGAAGGCAGAAATATTATTGCGGAGGCTAAGTCTGTAAATCACCGTTTTCTGGAGATATTTCTGCGGACGCCTTCAGCGCTTTTTCCTCTGGAAACGGGGTTCAAAAAGAAGATTAGTGAAAGATTCAAACGCGGACGCATAGAAGTGTCCATCCGGTTGGAAGGCGAAGGCGCCGATGTATCCAAAGTCAATCTCAATTTAGAAATTGCCCGTGATTATTTTAATGTTTTGAACCGGCTTAAAGCGGAATTCAACCTGGAAGCTCCCATCAGTTTAAAAACGTTGGCTGACTTTCGTGATATTTTTACGCCATCATTGGAGGTGCAATTGAGTCCTGATTTTCTCAATCAGGTGGAAAAAACGTTTTTGGAATCGCTGGCGATGCTGAGCAATATGCGGCAGGATGAAGGCCTTGCCATGTTTCAAGATATGGATATGAGGCTCAAGGCGATTACGGAAATTCTGGAAACCATTAAATTACGTGCGCCACAGGTGGTTATTGAGTATCAAAAGCGTCTGGCGGAAAGAATAAAAGAGTTAACTGCCGGATACGCGCTTGAAGATGCCCGTTTAAATCAAGAGGTTGCAATTATGGCGGAAAGAAGTGATATTACGGAAGAAATAGTGCGGATGCATAGTCATATCGGACAGTTTGAAGAATTGCTGCAAAGCGAGGGAACCGAAGGCAGAAAAATAGATTTCCTTTTACAGGAAATGAATCGCGAAATTAATACAATTGGTTCAAAAAGCAGCGATGTGGAAATAACTCGTCAAGTGATTGAAGTTAAAAGTGAATTGGGTAAATTGCGTGAACAGGCGCAAAATATAGAGTAAATACTATGGCCAGAGGATTATTTATAGTTGTCTCCGCGCCTTCAGGAACAGGGAAGAGCACTATTTGCCAAAAGTTGCTGCAAGCCTGTCCGGAAATAAAATTTTCGGTTTCCTATACATCCAGGCCTCCACGCCCGAATGAAGGGGACGGGAAAGATTACCATTTTATTTCTCGTGATGAATTTCAGGCGCGTATTGATCAGGGTGAATTTGTTGAATGGGTAGAAAATTATGGTAACTTATATGGATCTTCAAAGAAAACTATGGAGTCGTTTCTTCATAAAGGTCAGGATTTATTGCTGGATATCGAACCGCGGGGGGCGAAAAAAATAAAACAAAATTTTAAGGGAGGTGTTTATGTTTTTGTGCTTCCCCCGTCCCGTGACGAACTTTTAAGGCGCTTGGAAGGACGTGGTTGCGAAACCGATAAAGTTATTCAAGATCGATTTGATCAGGCGGAAAGTGAATTAAAAGAAATTTCGTGGTATGATTACGTGATTTTTAACAAAGATTTGGAAACTGCTGTCAATCAATTGATTTCTATTTATAAAGCCCAAAAATGCAAAAGAAGCAGGTTGCAAAGTGAAATTAAAAAGTTTATTAAAAAAAATAATATATTTTAAGGAGATTTTGGATCCATGGCTAGAATTACAATAGAAGATTCTTTACTTGTTGCCAAAACCAGATTTGGACTTGTTTCGCTGGCGTCGAAACGCGCTCATCAGTTGCTGAAAGGGGCAACACCTTTAGTACCCAGTAAAAACAGGGAGATTGTGCTGGCTCTGCGCGAGATTGCCGCAGGTAAAGTCGTTTATGCCAATCCTGAATATTTGAACGGAACGAAGGAAGACTTCAAACCAATTCCGGATAGCTCAGAGTTCATCGGCGATGAAGAATATATCGAATAAAACGGCGGGCGATAAACTGATCTTTGCGCTTGATGCGAACAATTATGAGGAAGCTTTGTCATGGGTGAAGCTACTCTCGGATCATGTCGGTATGTTTAAAGTCGGCAAGGAATTGTTTACTGCTGTCGGGCCGAAAATAATTGAAAGCATCAAAAAGAGAGGTCAAAAGGTATTTCTAGACCTGAAATTTCATGATATTCCCAACACAGTAGCCCGTGCAGCCCAGGCCGCTGTCAGGTTAAATGTTGATATGTTTAATGTTCACGCATCGGGCGGCACTCAAATGATTAAAGAGGCCGTAACCGCCGCGTGGATCTGTGCTGATAATATTGCCGGGACGCGGCCAATTGTTCTGGCGGTCACGGTTCTTACCAGTTTGAATAACGCTGATTTGGCAGAGATTGGGTTTCCGGGAACGACCGGGGAACAGGTTCTTCATCTGGCCAGATTGGCGCAAAATGCAGGAGCATCGGGTGTGGTGGCTTCGGCACAGGATATAGCAGTGCTACGAGCGAATCTTGGCGATAAATTTATCATCGTAACGCCGGGCATACGCGGTGCAGACGTAAAAACAAAAGACGATCAAAAAAGAACTCTCAGCGCTTATGAAGCTGTAAAAACAGGCGCCGATTATATTGTTGTAGGAAGGCCGATTAGCACGGCCCAGGAACCTCTGGAAGCTTGCCGGCAAATTGTTCAGGAAATTGCTGATGGTTTAGCAGCAAGATAATTCAGTCACAAAAATGGAAAGCAGGACATGGAGGTAATTTACGGCATAAATTCCATCAGAGCTCTCCTTCAGCGGCGGGAAGGCGGATTAAGAAAAATTATCATTGCCTCCGGGCGGGGCGGATCTTCTGTAAAAGAAATAATAGAAATAGCTGGACAAGCAGTAATTCCTGTCGAATTTTCTCACCGTAAATATCTGGATGAATTGGCCGGAACTTCTGATCATCAAGGAGTTATCGGCCTGTGCAAGCCTTTTGTTTATGCGGATTTAGATGAATTAATAAAAAACCGTAATCAATCTTTCAATTTTGACTTAATTTTAGTACTTGATAATATCATGGATCCCCACAATCTGGGATCAATAATTCGTACTGCTCATTGTTTAGGCGCAAACGGTGTAGTAATCCCTGAGGACAGAGCTGCTCCGGTTACGGCGGTTGTTAATAAAGCTTCTGCCGGAAGCGTCGCGCAAATACCTGTCGCCAGAGTGGTTAATATATCGCAAACGCTTGATTATTTGAAAGATAAAGGATTTTGGGTTTTCGGAGCGGAAGTTCGCGGTGGAAGTAATTTGCACGAGATGGATTTTAATTGTCCTGTAGCTTTGGTATTGGGAGGAGAGGCAAAAGGTATCAGGCCTTTAGTGAAGAAGAAGTGTGATTTTTTGCTGACAATTCCCATGCCGGGAAGCTTTGATTCGTTAAATGTTGCTGTGGCTTCCGGTATTATTCAATATGAGATATTTTGTCAACGCAGTAAGACCAGGGCAGTTAAAAAATAAACAATTCGCGGCTGCCCATAAATTTTCTAATTTAACTTGTTGAATTTATATGGAAGTTGGTTTAAAGTGTTTACGGATTAAAGATATTCCAATGCAAAAAAAGGATTTTAGAATATGCCGATTTTTATTTGGGAAGGTACAACAAAAAAGAATGAGGTAAAAAAAGGAGAGATGGATGCGATCGACGAGATTACCGTTCGTGGTATTTTACGCCGGCAGGGATTTAAATCCATCGAAGTTAAGTTAAAACCTAAGGATATTTCTGAATATTTACCTTTCTTGAAAGGAAAGATAAATGAAAAAAATGTGGTTGTTTTTTGCAGGGTTTTTTCCACAATGATCAATGCCGGCCTGCCGCTTATTCAGTGCCTGGACCTTTTAGCTCAACAAGAACAGAATAAGAACTTTGCCAAAATTATTCGATCAATAAAGGAAGATATAGAGGGCGGTACCAGTTTAACCAATGCTTTAAAAAAACATCCCCAAATATTTGATGATCTTTTTGTGAATTTGATTGCTGCTGGTGAGGCAGGCGGTATGCTGGATGTTATTTTGGAACGCCTTTCCAATTATATGGAAAAAGCATTGAAGTTAAAACGACGTGTTAAGGGCGCAATGACTTATCCCATAGCTGTTCTGGTTATAGCTGTTTCTGTAGTTGCTTTATTGCTGCTCAAGGTCATTCCTGTGTTCAAAACAATGTTTGAAGGTATGGGCGGAACATTGCCCGGACCTACTCAATTCTTAATTAATGCAAGTGAATTTATGCAACATTATTTTTTATATATAATAGCCCTATTTGTTGCCATTTACATCGCCTTTACGAGATTTTATAAAACGGAAAAAGGGCGCTTGATGATTGACTCCCTGATACTTAAAGCTCCAGTGTTCGGGCTATTGATGAAAAAGGTTGCTGTGTCTAAATTTTCGCGCACGCTTTCAACAATGATGACTTCCGGTGTTCCCATTTTGGAAGGATTAACCATTGTCAGTAAAACTTCCGGAAATAAAGTTATTGAGAATGCTTTAATGAAGACACGCCAAAGTATCAGTGAAGGCCGTTCTATAGCGGAACCGTTGGCGGAGACCGACATTTTCCCACCCATGGTTATACAGATGATTTCCGTGGGAGAAGCCACCGGCGCTCTGGATTCCATGCTCAGTAAAATTGCTAATTTTTACGACGAAGAAATTGATGTTGCGGTGGATTCAATGACTGCGCTGCTGGAGCCGGTAATGATGGTTTTCCTGGGGGGGGTCGTTGGCGGTATGATTATAGCTATGTATCTGCCGATCTTCAAACTGGCATCAGTTGTCGGTTAATAAAAGATATCGTATTAAAAGTAAAATGGTCGGGATGGCGCGATTTGAACGCGCGACTCCTGCGTCCCGAACGCAGTGCCCTACCAAGCTGGGCCACATCCCGACACGGCCAAGGACGTTATATAATTTATTTACAATTGTCCACATAAATTATTGTGTAAAGGATAGTAATACGGTGATTATTTACGATTTAAAATGCGAAAAAGGACATCAATTCGAAGGCTGGTTTAAAGATCGGCAAGCCTGGATTTTACAAAATTCACAAAAACTGGTTTCTTGTCCCGTTTGTAATAGTTCGAGTGTCGAAATTATCCCTTCTTCGATAACGATTATAGGAAAGGGCTCACGGACGGCAGATAAGAACCGGGAAACGGAACTTTCTGTAGCTAGAACTATGAAAATATTACATCAATATATTGATAATAATTTTGAGGATGTGGGTAATAAATTTGCCGAAACTGCCTTAAAGATACATTACGGAGATGAAGAAAAACGAAATATCAAAGGGACAAGTACGCCGCAAGAAGAAGAAAATTTAAAGGAAGAAGGCGTTCAGTTTATTAAAATTTCTTTACCCAAAATGGATAGTTGATCATATTAATCTATGCATAAACTTTACAAAAACATTATTGAAAGCATCGGTAACACACCTTTGGTGGAAATCTTCCGGCTTAATCCCAATAAAAAAGTAAAGATTTTTGCAAAAGTTGAAGGTGTCAATCCCGGTGGATCCATTAAGGATCGCACCGCATTATTCATGATCGAGAATGCCGAAAAAAGAGGTGATCTGAATTCGTCGAAAATTATTTTGGAAGCAACCAGCGGCAATACGGGAATCGGCTTGGCGATGATTGCGGCGGCGAAGGGATATAAATTGTGTTTGACGATGTCGGAATCGGCCAGTGAAGAGAGAAAAAAGATTCTGCGTGCCATGGGAGCGGAATTGTATTTCACCCCGGCTGCTCAAGGTACCGACGGAGCCATTGAAGTTGCATATAAAATGCTGCGCGAAAATCCTGATAAATATTTTGGTACTGATCAATTCAATAATGAGGATAATGTCGCCGCCCATTATTACGGTACAGCGCAGGAGATTTGGGAACAAACAGATGGTAAGGTTACGATGGTAGTATCCTGCCTGGGTACCACAGGCACCGCTATGGGAATTTCCAAACGGCTCAAAGAACTGAATCCGGAAATTAAAATTATAGGTGTGGAACCCTATCTGCAGCACAAGATTCAGGGACTAAAGAACATGCGGGAATCTTATCGTCCGGGGATATATGATAAAACCAGGCTCGACGAAAAAGTGAATATTTTAGATGAAGATGCTTTTGAAATGTCCCGGCGGTTAGCCCGTGAAGAAGGCATATTTGTAGGAATGAGCTCCGGTGCGGCTATGTTTGTGGCTGCTCAGAAGGCGAAGCTTCTGGAGGAAGGGTTAATCGTCGTTATTCTCCCTGATGGTGGAGAACGATATTTAAGTACGGATCTTTTCGCTTTTAAAAAGGAGATTTCTACGTTTAATCTCTACAATGCTTTTGCGCGCCGGAAAAATCTATTTAATCCGATAAAACTTGATGAAGTAACCATGCGTACGTGCGGTCCGACAATACATGATACTCCCCATTTGGGAAATTACCGGCGCATGGTGGTCTCCGATTTAATCAACCGATATTTAATTTATAAAGGTTACAAGGTAAAGCATGTTCTGGACATTGTTGATTTTGGAGATAAATCAATAAAAAGCTCGGAAAAAGAAGGGCTTGAACTTGCAGATTATTCTCAGAAATATTTGCAGGTGTTTATGGAAGATGTACAATTTCTCAACATTAATAAGGATAATATCTATGTGAAAGCGTCTGAAAATGTTGACGTTATGTTAAAAATTGTCGAGAAATTAGTGGATAAAGATTATGCCTACGAAAAATTGCATTCAGTTTATTATAATATTTCCAAATTGGCCGATTACGGAGCTCTTTCCAATATAGATTTGGGTAAAACAAGACAGGGGAAATCAATAGATCTTGATGATTATGAAAAAGACAGTCCGGCGGATTTTGCTTTATTAAAGAGATCAAGTCTGGCCGAATTAAAAAGAGGGATTTATTATAAGACCGTATGGGGAAATGTGAGACCTAGTTGGCATATGGAATGCGCGGCTGTTTCCAATAAATATCTTGGAGCGACTTATGATATTCACGTCAGCGGGGCCGATGAGATATTTCCCCATTGTGAAAATGTTTTAGCCATCAATAAAGCTTTTTCCGGTCATAACGGCCCTAATTACTGGATTAACGCCGAACTGGTAATGGTCGAAGGCAGGAAAATGTCCCGTTCCCTGGATAATACGCTGCCGTTGTCACAATTGCGGGAAAGTGGTTACAGCGGAAGAGATATTCGTCTTTTTTTGCTGGGAGTACATTATCGCAAACCGGTTAACTATTCAGAAGGCGCTTTGGTGGCGGCAAAAAATACGGTAAAAAAAATCCATACGTTCATTAGCCGGTTAAATGCCGCTCATGGCGATGATAAAGAAGCTTTTACGGAAATAGATCAACTGATATATGATCTTAAGCATGATTTCACAGCGGCTTTGGATGATGATTTAAATATTGCCGGGGCACTGGCGGCGGTTTTTAATTTTATTGGTAAAATAAACTTTCCTCTGACCCGGGGCATGATAAATAAAAGTAATGCCCTGAAAATACTGACGGCGTTGGGAAATATAAACGAAGTCTTGGGCATAATGGATTTTGAGGCGCTGGTTGCAGACGGGGAAATAAGAATGTTGATAGATAAAAGAGAAGCGGCAAGAAAAATTAGTAACTGGAAGGAGGCAGATTCCTATAGATCGCAACTAGCTAAACGTGGCGTTGATGTTTTAGACACTCCACAAGGGGTCGTCTGGCGATTTAAGTGAGGTAGCTATGAATACCGTGAGAAAGTCAGTAATAGCCGGTTCATGGTATCCGGGAAATCCGTCAATTCTGAAAAAAAATATTGAAAGCTTCTTTGAATCAGTTCCTGATTTGACATTGCCGGGAGAAATCGTAGGTTTGATTGCTCCTCATGCCGGTTACGTTTACTCAGGACAAGTAGCGGCGAACGCTTACAAGCTTATTCGCGGTAATAAGTATGATGTTGTTGTCGTCATAGGACCAAGTCACAGAGTTGCCTTTAGTGGTGTATCCGTTTTTGGCAGAGGCGGCTATGAAACACCTCTTGGCGTCGTGCCTGTCGTTGAAGAATTTGCGCAGAAAATTAAAAATTTAAGTAAGATAACAGCTGATATTCCGGACGCGCATCGTCAGGAACATTCCGTGGAAATTCAGATTCCTTTCTTGCAGGTCGCATTGGGTGAATTTTCATTTGTTCCTTTGGTTATGGGCAATCAGGACATGGATACCTGTCGGGACCTTGCGGCGGCTATATATGAAACTGTACGCGACAAAAAAACATTGATAGTAGGCAGCTCCGATTTATCTCATTTTTATAACTATAACGCGGCAAAAAAAATGGATGCCGTTGCGCTGGGATATTTGAAAAATGGCGATGCCGCCGGTCTTGTGCAGGCAATGGCAAATGGGACTGTTGAAGCGTGTGGCGGCGGGCCCATGGCAGTGACAATGCTGGTAGCGCATATGATGAAAGCTGATAAAGCACATCTCTTAAAATATGCCAATTCAGGAGATATAACAGGCGATAAAAGTTCGGTTGTGGGATATGCGGCAGCGGTTTATTGTAAAGAATAGGAGTCCGAAATGGAATTAACAACGAAAGAAAAAAATACCCTTCTGGAAATAGCCAAAGAAGCGATTACGGCCAAAATCAACAATAAAAAAATGCCTGAACTGAAAATGGATTCGGAAAACCTCAAGTCCAAAAGTGGCGCGTTTGTGACTCTGAAAAAACACGGTCATCTTCGCGGTTGCATAGGTTATATAAAAGCATATAAACCGCTCGGAGAAACAGTACAGGAAATGGCTTTGGCTGCCGCTTTTCGTGATCCACGATTTCCTTCCTTAAAACCGGAAGAAGTTAAAGATTTAACTTTTGAAATATCGGTATTGAGTCCGTTAAAACAAATCAAAGATATCAACGAAATTGAAGTGGGAAGGCACGGATTATACATTGTTCGCGGACAAAACGCCGGTTTATTGTTGCCGCAGGTGGCTGTTGAGTATAAATGGGACAGAGAAACATTCCTTCAGGAGACTTGCCATAAAGCCGGATTACCGGCGCAGGCATGGAAGGATAAAGAAACGGAAATATTTATATTCTCTGCGAATTATTTCGGAGATACGGATTAATTGCTGAATATTCCGTCTTCAAAATTCAATACAGATAATTATTTGAAGGATATTGTTTGTGATAAAAATCGGTAAATATTATCTTGCCGGAATCCTGTTTTTAGTTCTGCTGACAGGATTTATTTTATACTCTCCAAAGTATTTGCTTTATTCTTCGGAATACAAGAAGACAAATGCGATAATACTTATTTTGGGACCGGATTTTAAGGCACGTCAAAAAGAAGCTTATAGATTAATAAACGAAGGGATGGCTGATTATTTAATTATTCCGGCTTATCATAAAGTTTTCAAGGTTTATGACATGGAAATGAAAAAATATTTATCACGAAACTTATATCTTTATAAATCGAATCAAAAGAATGTTACCGCACCTCCGGAATTTTATGAAGATACACATTTGGAAATAGTCGAAGCCCGAAAAATAATGTCTGATTACAGGCTGAATTCCGCTATATTTGTCAGTTCACCGTATCACATGCGGCGTATTAAAATCATTGCGATGAAGGTATTTGATACAAATAATAACGTTTTTTATTTTGTGCCGACACATTACGAAAAAGCTCCGGCGGACTTCCGGGAATTATCGTCAGCAGATTGGAGAAAAGTGAGAAGAGAGTACGGTAAAATACTGTGGTTCTTGATTTACTTCCCGTGGTCAAAATAAATTAAAATAATCGTACTTGTTCGGGAGAGTAAATACGTATAGGAATTGATATAATTATTTTATACAGACGCGGCGTACCTGCTTAAAATCAGTAAAACCTTTGAGAGCTTTTAGAATACCGTCCTGTAAAAGTGTCGTCATGCCTTCGCTCCGGGACAGGTTCCGCATGACTTCTACGGTTTCATGCTTTTGAATCAGTCTTTTGATACCATCGGTTGCGACTAAGAGTTCATGAATACTCATTCTGCCTCTATATCCGGTATTATTGCATATATCACAACCCTTAGGCCTGTAGATCTTGAATTCGTCATTGTAAGGGATATTTAAATTTTCAAATTCTTCCCGATCGTAACTTTCAGCGATTTCGTCGTATTCTTCCTTTGAGGGATGATATTGTTCCTTACACTTCTTGCAAAGAGTTCGTACAAGGCGTTGAGCGAGAATGCCCAACAAGGCATCGGCAAAATTAAGGGGATCAATGCCCATATCCAGCAGGCGGACAATAGTTTCCGGGGCACTGTTCGTATGCAGAGTGCTGAATACCAGGTGACCGGTAAGGGAGGCCTCAACACCTGTCTTTGCTGTTTCGTAATCGCGCATTTCGCCGACCATGATGACATCAGGATCCGCACGTAAAAATGCACGCATAGCTGCCGCAAAATCAAAACCGATCTTGGGGTGCACTTGTACTTGACGCAAACCGTATTGAGTGATTTCCACAGGGTCTTCCGCCGTCCATATTTTTCTGTCCGGACGATTAATGTGGTGCAATGCGGCATGCAGTGTAGTTGTTTTACCGGAACCGGTAGGACCAACACACAAAATCATGCCGTAAGGTTTGGAAATAATACTGGTTAGTTCGTTGTAATTGCGCGAAGATAAAGCCATATCTTCCAGAGGCATTGTCTCGCCTTTAGCTAAAATACGCATAACCACATCTTCCACACCTCCCTGAGTGGGGATTGTCGCTACACGCAATTCAATTTCGTCTCCATTAGAACGCCTGAACTTAATCTTACCGTCCTGTGGCAGTCTTTTAATGGTGATATCCAGATTGGACATGATTTTGATGCGCGAAATAAGGGCCGCGCGGTAACTGAAAGGGACCGTTTGATAGAGAGCACAATCTCCATCGACACGGAACCGAATCTCTACATTTTTTCTGTCTACATTGGGTTCGACATGTATATCCGAAGCACGGCGATTATAAGCATCATTAATAATTTTATTAACGAGTTGCATAATAACACTATCCGATTCGGTGACCGTTTCGTCGCCTTCTTCATCTTCTGACGTCGCATCGTCACCCTCCATCCGGCCTAATATTTCTATAAAAGAGTGTTCGTCATCGGGAGTATTATAAAAAAGGTTGATGTATTTTATTATGTCTTCTTCCAGAGCGACGTCATAATTTATCTGCTTGGTTTTTAAAAGATTTTCAATGGTGTCTCTCTTGATAATGTTGTTCGGATCATCCATGATTACGTGAATTTTGTCGCCGACCTTTTCCAGCGGCACCCAAAGTTCACGGCGCAGATAATTTTTTTTCAAATCTTTAATTAAGTGGCCCGGGATAGGTATTTTCTCGTTATATCTGATGAAACGACAGTTATAAAATTCCTCAAGAGCACGGCCAACATCTTCTTTAGATATTTTGTATTTCATCATGAGGAAATTTTCCATTGACTCTTTTTTTTCACGCACTTCTTTCCATGCTCTTTCCAGTTCTTCTTCTTTAAGAAGATCGTGGGTTATTAAATAATCAAACCGTGTTTTCCGGTGACGAACAAAACGTTGTCGATTGTAAAAAGCGGCACCGAGAACTTCGGCAATTTCCAGCGCTAATGCAATTTCCTCTTCCGAGAATTTTCCATCACCAACTTTCTTGTTGATAATTTGAAGGACACCCATGAGCTGGCTGCTGTGGTATATCGGGGCGGCAAGAATCTGCCTGGTCTTAAAGCCTGATTTTTTATCCCAGCTGTCATCAAAAGTTAACTCCGCTTCGATACTCTTAAGCTCCTTTTGATTGTAAGCGTTTTCAATGTTAATTATTGTGCCGGTGTTCGCTACGTAGCCGGCAATACTTTTATTATTTATTGGTAATCTGATTTCTTTGAGTTGTGTGCCGGCCAGAAACATGGAATAAATTTCATTGCGTGCTTTATCGACGACGTAAGTAGTTATGGAATTAGCGTTAAAAAGGTTGAGGATGCCGCTCTTTAAATCGATAAGAATTTGTTTGATGTTCTGTGCCGCATGAATACGGTTGGTTATGTCCAGTAGTTCCTTGCGTATTCGGGAAGTTCCATTAATATTTGTTGCGGATGGTGGAGTTAACTGATCGTTCATGGAGTAAAATTTTCCTTAATATCAAAAAACTGCACTTATCCTAACAAGGATTTATATTAATGTCAATTCGCGATATTTCAACTTATGGAGAGATCAGCAAAAAATCAATCTGGTGTAACAATTTTAGAAAAATCGGCAATTTTATGGAAAAGGGCTGATATTTCCGCCAAAAGCGATAGACGGTTAAAACGAATTTTTTCATCCTTATCCATAACCATTACATTATCAAAAAAATCATCCACATGTGGACGCAAAGCGGCCAGTTTATTCAACGCGGCGCTGAAATCTTTCTCAATTATACCTTTTTCCACCCGGGTCTTGATATCATCAAAAGTAGAAAAGAGTTTTATTTCCGCTTCATGGGAAAGCAGGTTGACATCAACCTGACCGTTTTGGAAATCCTTCAAAATATTGTCCACACGCTTAAAGGCGATGGAAATGGGTTCAAAATCGGGATTCTGACGAAAAGACTGTAGAGCCTTAACCTTTTCCATAACCTCGACAAGTTCATCAATATCCGTGGACAAGACGGCATCTACGGTATCATAAGCGTACCCCTGGGTAATAAGTTGGTTCTGGAGGCGTCCCTTGAAGAACTCCAGGATATCCTTTTTAACCTCATCAGCCGGTTTTTTCAGAACATCCTTGAGTTGTATAAGGCTTTCGTCAATCAGGAAATTCAGGCTTAAAGAATAGCAACGGGATAAAATAATATTAATAATGCCTAATGCCTGACGGCGCAGTGCGTAGGGATCGGCCGTACCGGTCGGCGGCATGCCCACGCCGAAAAAACCGGCAATAGTGTCCATCTTATCGGCAATGCCGACAATTGCTCCTTCATCTGTTTGCGGCAGGTCACCGCCGGCGACAATCGGCAAATAATGTTCATAGATGGCATTGGCGATTGCCGGTGTTTCTCCGGCTATAAGTGCGTATTCACGCCCCATGATGCCCTGAAGTTCGGAAAATTCACCCACCATCAGCGATTCCAGATCGGCTTTAGCCAGCAGCGCGGCGCGATCAACATTTTTCTTAACGGAGGGTTTCACTTTGGAAGCAATCTTTACCGCCAGCTTTCGGAAGCGCAAGACCTTTTTGTGTGATGTTCCTAACAGTGTATGAAAGACAACTTTTTTAAGCGATTCCACTCTGTCTTCCAGGGGGACTTTTTTATCTTCCTCAAAAAAGAAAGATGCGTCGGCCAGACGTGCCCGCAGGACCCTTTCGTTGCCTTTGGCCACTACCGTGATGTCGCGGGGTCTGGTGTTGCTTATCGCAATGAAATAAGGCAGAAGTTTTCCTTCGTTATTGACAACAGGGAAGTATTTTTGATGCGAGATCATGGTCGTTGTCAGAACTTCTTTAGGGATTTTCAAATAGTCCTCGTCGAAACCGCCGCGCACTATTACGGGATATTCCACGATGAAGCTTACTGTTTCCAGCAGATCGTCAGTATAAAAAAGTTTTCCTCCGACTTCTGCCGCAGCTTTCCGCGCTTCATCAAGAATTATATTTTTTCTTTCGGCAGGATCGGCAATTACAAAATTTTCTCTGGTTTTTTGCAGGTAATCTTCAAAACCGGTAACGGCAAAAGAAGCCGGGCTCATAAAACGATGACCGCGGGATGTATTGCCGCTTTCGATATTTTCAATCTTCAGAGAAATGACATTTCCGTCGTAAAGCGCCAAAATCCAGTGCACCGGACGCGCGAAACGCAGATCGTAGTCGGCCCAGCGCATTGATTTGCGGAAGGGAATAGCCAGCATGAAATCTTTGAGAATATCCGGAAGCAGTTCTTTTGTCGGTTGTCCGGCAATTGTTTTGCGCGCGCCGATATATTCGCCTTTTTCGGTTGTGATAGTCTCCAGTTGAGAAACTTCCAGCCCCTGTCCTCTGGCGAAACCGATAGCGGCTTTTGTCGGCTGACCGTTTTCGTCAAAGGCTGCTTTCTTCGCCGGTCCTAATTTCTCAATAGACTGATCTTCCTGCCGGGGGGACAAATCGGCTATATAAAGAACAAGGCGCCGCGGCGTGGCCAGACACCTGATCCCTTCAAAAGCAATGTGTTTTTCTGTTAGGGATTTACGGATAATGTCTTCCATATCAACAATCGCCTTGGATAGAAATCCGGCGGGAATTTCTTCAGTGCCAATTTCAAACAAAAGTTCATTACTCATTTTAGCTCCAGATATTCTATTATCTTTTTAAGAGTGGGTATCCCAGATCTTCACGTTGTTTTATATACAATTCCGCGCTGATGCGTGCCAGATTTCTCACCCGGCCGATGTAACTGGTGCGTTCGGCCACGCTGATCGCGCCGCGGGCGTTGAGCAGATTAAAGGTGTGCGAACATTTCAGGCAGTAATCGTAAGCGGGCAGTGCCAGATTTTTTTCAGCGATGCGCATTGCTTCTTCTTCGTAGGTATCGAAGAGTTTGCGCAGCATCGGAATATCGGCAACTTCAAAATTGTAGGTGGAAAATTCCACTTCGCTTTTGTGATGCACATCGCCGTATTTAATTTTATCCGTCCATTGAAGATCATAGACATTGTTGACGCCCTGGATATACATGGCAATACGTTCGGTGCCGTAAGTCAGTTCGGCACAGACGGGATTGCAGTCGAAACCGCCGACCTGCTGGAAATAGGTAAATTGCGAGATTTCCATGCCGTCGAGCCATACCTCCCAGCCCAATCCCCAGGCACCCAGCGTTGGAGATTCCCAGTCGTCCTCCACGAAGCGGATGTCATGGTCAAGGGGATCAATGCCGAAACTCTTGAGCGAATCAAGATAAAGTTCCTGAATGTTGACCGGAGAAGGCTTCATGATGACCTGATACTGATAATAGTGCTGTAGGCGGTTGGGGTTTTCGCCGTAGCGTCCGTCCGTAGGGCGGCGTGACGGCTGAACATAGGCCACGTTCCACGGCTCCGGTCCCAGTGCGCGCAGGCAGGTTGCAGGATGAAAAGTGCCCGCACCGACTTCCATATCATAGGGCTGTTGAATAACGCAGCCTTGAGAATGCCAGTATTTTTCGAGAGCAAAAATTAATTCCTGAAAAGTCACAATTTTCTCCTTGTGTTTTAAGCGAAAAATTCCAGTAATATTTCCAGTATTTATCTTAAAACGAATAAACTGAAAAGTATCATGTTTAGTTGTATGTTGTCAATATAAAAAGGAGAAAAACGTCTTGATTAATTCGTTGACATGCATGAATGTTTCTCTTAAGATTCCAAAGAATTAGAAACATATTCTTTTAGAGTATAAGTATTTTCCCGGAAGCTAATTTTTTGTAAAAGACGGCGATCATCTTGTTATTGGCAATTACACGGTGGGTACCTGTGCCGAACTTGTTTTTGAGGTTATTCACATCTGACCATGATACCGGCCTACCGGGTGGACGCGGTAGTCGAAGTGCCGTGGGGAGCGCACCCCACGGAAGTTTTGGGATATTACAATCTCGATCGCACAATGTATGCGATGTTTTTCCTGATGGATATGGCCGGTGAAAGCCTGAAAACATGGATGAACGAATGGGTTTACGGCTGTCCGAACCGGCAGGCTCCGCAAGGATGTTCCCTGGAATTTAAATGTGGCGGATAACGTAACCGAAACTGAAAGACCAACTGACGCGGAAATCAATTTCGTGCGGCGTTTCGCTCCCACGGAAGTAGTGGGAAGAAAGCTGATGTACGAACTGGGGATGGCCAACGCTATTAAACAGGCGCAGGCACGTGGGAATTAAACACATATGTGTCGTGGTCATTCCCGGACGCATCTCGCGATTACCGGAACGGGGTAACCGCTGGCTACCGGCTATCAGCCGTGCAGTTTCTGATTATAGAATTAAGAGGGTTTATCGGGGAACGTCAGATTGATGCGAATTTCTGTAATTTAACAAAAATACTTTTAAAATTCGAAATATAAATTTACCTGCGGTTCAATTATTTTGCCAATTGTTTCCAATGATTTAATTTTCGAATCACCATATATCAAAGATGTCATGGCATTTGTAATTTTTGATAATTGTTCATCTTCGCTGTTAGTATACTTTTCGTATCTGTCCGGCATAAACGAGCCTGGCTGGTGAAAAGTAAATTTAATGGCATCCGGTAAGAACTTTTTTTCCGATTTTTGCGGCAAAGTTTTTTCCCGATCGGCGGGCGCGGGAAACATATCCACATCTCTGAAGTCTTCAGAAATATGAGAGTTTATGTCAACAACAGGTATATTTTTAATTAAAATTTCCTTGTCTGAATTATCCAGTACTAAATTAATGTCCGCCCTAAAGGGCTGCCAACTGAAAATGAAGCCGGCAGCATTAGCCGATATAGCTAATGTTTGAAAGAGGCAGGGAATTATTATGAAGACTTTTAATTCTATAAATTTTTTTATACACTTCATAAAATATTTCCTGCTTTTTGAGGTACTTTTTGAGGTAGCTTTATCTTGTGTCCGTATAACAACGGATCGGTGCTCTTCATATTATTAATTTTGAGTAATTCCTGCACCGTCGTCGAATTATCTTTCGCCAAGAAAAATAGCGTATCTCCTTTTTTAACTGTATAAATTCTATAAGCCTTTTTCCGGTCGGAAGAATTATCCTTTTTGTCCGGTACGTTATCAGTTATCTTTTCATTATCTTCGTCTTTATTCGCAGGCACAATGATCTTTTGGTCTACAAAAAGCGGGTCTTCCAGTTTCATGTCGTTAAGCTTTAAAAGGATTGCAACTTTGGTATTAAAACGTACCGCTACCGAAAAAAGCGTGTCACCGCGTTTTACCTTATAATAAGTTGTTCTTGACTCTTGATCGCTTTTAAGAGCGATGGCCTCGCCTGATAAATATTCTTCTACTGAGGATGCTACGGATTCTGCCAGCGTTGTTTGGAAACTTCTTTTTTTGAGCAAATTTTCTTCATCGGGATTGGATATGTATGCTGTTTCGACTAATACCGCCGGAATATCCGGTAATTTTAATACGCGAAAAGGCGCTTCCTGAACACTTTTATATTTTAAACAATTAACCGCATCGAGGTATTTCATTAAAATTCCCGCATAAATTTTCGACAGATTGATTGTATTGGTTTGAAACATGTTCATTATAATTTGATTAGATTCATTATTGCCTTCGCTGTCGGGTACACCACCAAGGATATCCGATAAGTTTTCATTTCTGGCCAGCAGTTTTGCGGCTTCATTACTGGCGGCGCCGGTAGAAAGACAATATACAGAGCTGCCTTTGGCGCTGCGGTTTCTGGCTGCGTCCGCGTGAACACTGATGAAAAGGCTGGCGCCGAGATTTTTGGCTTTTTGCAGACGCTTTTTGAAAGAAACATAATAATCGCCATCACGAGTCATGACTGCGCGGTAACCGGGAATTTTATTGATTGCTTTTTTGATTTCACGGCTAATTGAAAGCACAATATTCTTCTCATAGGTTCTTTTTTTCCCTATCGCACCGGGATCTTCACCGCCATGTCCGGGATCAATAACAATTACTTTTTTCTTTTTGATTTCTGGCAACTGATCAGTTGTTTTTTCTTCTTTGGCCAGTTCTTCCAAAATAATATCCACAACGACCCGGTCAGGCTTATCCTGAAATTTCTTTAATTTAAAAACTTCAACTTTTTGGTGCTTATCCAGAAAGAATTCGATCTCAACCATACCCTCCGCAGTGTGATGAAAAACAATCTTTTTGATTCCCGGTTGATTAATGATGATTTTAGCGGGTATTGACTTATGGATTGATGATTCCTTGAAATTCAGAACGAGAAGATTTTCACTCTCCTTAACTTCATAAGCGGGGACATCATCCACATCCAGAACGATTCGTGTATGATCCGGTGCTGCCCAATGACGAACGTTCAATATTTCTATAGAGGCATAGCAATTGGTGGAAATCAAACTTACGATTAGAATTATCAGGAAATAAATATATTTCTTGAAAATATTACTTTCGTTGCACATCATGGATGAAAAATAGCAAATTTGTCGAGGAACTGCAACTGTTAGATAGAAAAGATATTGACAAGCTTTATTGATAGTGTCATTTTCTGAGCAAAGGAAATAAAAAGTGGATAACTGATAATGTCTATGCGGGAAAATCTTTTTAAAGAAGCTTTGCTGAATCCGTCCGTGTTTCCGGTAACCTGGGAATTAGTGCCGGGAAGAGGCGCAAAAGAATCGGCTCAGGAAAAGACTCTGAGTCTGGCTAAACAGGCCGCTGAAAGCGGAAAAATATGCGCCCTTACCCTGACGGATAATCCGGGCGGAACTCCGGCTATGTCCGCAGATTTTATGGGTGGTGAAATTGTCAAGCTGGGAATCGAACCACTCGTCCACTTTACCTGCAAAGATAGAAATCGCAATCAGATCGAAAGTCAGCTTTATGCTCTGGATAGAGCCGGAGTCAGGAATATTCTGGTTATGAGCGGTGACTATCCGGTGTCGGGCTATGGTGGAAGACCTGCGCCGGTTTTTGACTTGGATCCGATCCATACTCTACGACTGATGTCGGATATGAATAAGGGGCTTACGTATCCGGGAATCAAGGGTAACATCAGTCATCAATCCAGCGATTTTTTCCCGGGAGCTGTCGTTTCACCCTTTAAGGCAACCGAAGCAGAACAGATGCTCCAGTATTACAAACTGAGAAAGAAAATAGATGCGGGCGCTCAATTCATAGTTACGCAATTGGGATACGATGTTCGAAAATTTCATGAAGTTTTTCTCTTTATGAAACAAAATGGTTTGAATCTGCCGCTTATCGGGAACATTTATATTCTTCCGTATGGTGCGGCAAAAATGATGAACCGTAACGAACTGCCTGGTTCCGTCGTTACAGATAAACTTCTGGCGGAACTGGACCGGGAGCGAAATGAGTCCGATAAAGGAGAAGGAGCCCGGATACTGCGCGCCGCGAGGATGTATGCGATCATGAAGGGGATGGGCTTCAGCGGTGTTCATATCGGCGGTCACAATATCAAATATGAACAGGTAGAAAAAATTATTTCGCAGGGTGAAGCGCTCATTTCTCAATGGGCTGATTTGGTCCGGTACTTTGATTATCCGATTCCCGGAGGTTTTTATTACTTTGAGCAGGATTCCAAAACCGGCCTCAATCTGGATAAGCCGACGACGCGACAGTCACGGCCGCTTGATGCGACAGTTGGATTATCCTATGGCTTTTCGCGATTCTTCCATAACCTCATGTTCGACCCGGGGAAGAAATTTTACGGTGTCATGAAGGGACTGAGCGGAAAAGTGGCAGGAACAAAAATAGAGAGCATTTTTCATAAACTGGAACACTGGACCAAGGTTGTTATCTTTGACTGCAAGGATTGCGGAGACTGCGCCCTGATAGATGTGGCTTACCTGTGTCCGATGTCACAATGCCCGAAAAACCAGCGTAACGGTGCATGTGGCGGAAGTTTTGAAGGTTGGTGCGAAGTCTATCCCGGGAAGAAAAAATGTGTTTATGTCCGGGCCTATGCCCGGTTGAAGAAACACGAAGAGGAAGCGCAACTGGATAAAGGTATTGTCGCGCCCTGCAACTGGGATCTTTATCAAACCTCATCCTGGATTAATTTCTATTTGGGGAGAGATCATACATCGAAAAAGCAAAACAGTAATTCGTCCGGAGATTAACAAAAGTAGTTTTACCTATACCCGCGTATATCGTTTATCAGAGAAATCGTGATTATTGATTGAACATTGAACTTAGATAGTGTAGAAGTTCAAGGCGTGGGCGATTAGCTCAGTTGGATAGAGTACTGGCCTCCGAAGCCAGGTGCCGCGAGTTCGAATCTCGCATCGCCCACCAATTAAAATCAATAACTTATGATGTTTTTAGCATATATAAAAATTCGTTATAAAAAGCATTTCCAACCTCCAAGCTTAAAATCCGGCCATATTTTGTCCTATTAATAACTTCCTCCTAATCAACGCGTCGTCAAGATCGAAAATAATGCCACCTTTCAATCGGAAATGATTGAATTAATAACTTTGAAATCCCTCTTTAGAGGGGATTGACAAAGATTTAAACTTATAGTAGTGATTTTTCGCCTAGAAATTAAGTATCTGTAGTAAAAATCTGAAACCGGATTGTATCAACGAATGATTGCTTACGGAATGCACAGACAGGCAGATTTAAACTTTACAAAACTTATTAATACATTAATCATAAAACCCATGTGTCTTTAACGGATGCATGGGTTATTTTTTTGTTTGCGAGGAGATAGGGTAATGAAAAACATATTAGTAGTATTGGCGGCAGTGTTGCTTTTGACGATTATGGCTTGCAGTGGCGGTGATGATGCCGCCGCAGGGAATTCTTCACCGTCACCAAGCATCACGTTGAATGGCTACAGTTCTGCACTAGTGCTTAATTTCAATATTAACCATGTCATTTCGAAGGAACGGAGTGACTGAGAAATCTTTAGAATCATTGAATAAGATTTCTCCCTTCGGTCGAAATGACATATCGGTAACTTTTGCAAGTATGCACTAGTATGGTGTCCCCTGATTTTGGTGCCGGATTTCCGGTGTCCCCTGATTTCCTGATTTCCCTCGGTGGCGCTCCGGCATCGAGGCAACCTTCCCGGAAATGGACAAAAAGACAGGGATCCAACGACTCAGGGTTCGAGGTCTGTCCGCTGTCGCCTATTTTGCCCGTTTAAAAGCCATTGCCGTCAACCTCTTCCGGGCGACCGCCGTCCGGAAGGCGCTCGGCCTCCCCGGAGAGGCCTTTGCTGCGGCAAAATCCGACATCCGGCACGCTATTTTTGTTTTCAAAGAGCTGTTTTTGAAACCTATGGAGTTGCTTGCAAACTTTTTCACGCCGCCGAGGCATGAACCCCACTATGAACTTAAAATCGCCGCGTGACTTTTTACGAGTCCATCATTCTTAAATCTATATTTGACATATCAATCTTATATACGTATAATGCACGTGTAATGGAGGTGTTTTATGCAGAAAAAATTAACAATCACAGTGGATGAAGATGTATATGCGGGACTCCATAAAGTCATTGGCCCACGTAAAATAAGCAGATTTGTTCAGGAAATTGTCCGCCCTCATGTTGTCCGTCCCAATTATGAGGCCGCTTATGCCGAAATGGCGAAAGATAAAAAAAGAGAGAATGAAGCCTTGGAATGGGCTGAAAACACATTTAAGGATATTGACCATGAAAAGAGGTGAAGTCTGGCGGGTAAATTTCGACCCTTCTGTCGGCGGAGAAATTAAAAAGAAACGACCTGCAGTAATCATCAGCAATAATGCAGCAAATAAATTTCTAAATAGGGTTCAAGTTGTCCCTCTCACAAGTAAAACAGAACGCCTTTATCCAAGTGAGGCATTGGTCGCTTTTGGTGGCAAAGAAAGTAAGGCAATGGCAGACCAATTAGCCACAGTGAGTAAATTACGGCTTATAAACTGTGCGGGTGTTATTTCCGAAGAAGATATGAGCAATGTTGAGGAAGCTGTTAAAATTCAGCTTGGTATTCATTGAGCTGCTAATCGGGTAGCCGGGGGTTTTTCTCCCCCAGCCCCCACACCACCCGGCGTGCGGATCCGCACCGGGCGGTTCACAAAGATTACCGGGCCGTAGCCGGGTAGTGAATGTTCACCCACAGGTCTTTAACAGACAGCAATCCTTGATCCTTGAGCCATTTGTTAGTCATACCCGTTTGCGTCGCCAGCGTCCGGGACAATCGCCACGGCCCCTTGCGGCTCAACGCCACAGAGATAGCCGCATGAAGCGACGTTCCCAACCTGCGTAGTTCCCTGACCTTGGTTCTTGCCCATCGCCACTGTTTAAGGTAGCACAGGCGTAAGCGCCTTCTCAGCCAGTGATCAATTTCGGGAAGGTGAAGTCATCAGCATAGC
>JQDQ01000192.1 GCA_000747625.2 Smithella sp. SCADC | reverse complement strand
GTGAACAGTATTGCCGCTAGTCCTTCATTTCAAGAAATAAGAAAAGGGGTGTTTGACCTTTTCTATTCAGATAATTCCTTAATCTTTCGTTAACCCCCGCCCCTTCCAGATCATGTAGATTGCGGGATAAATAACCAGTTCGAGAATAGTCGAAGTTATGACACCGCCAACCATGGGGGCGGCAATCCGCTTCATGACGTCAGCGCCGGTGCCGTGACTGAACATGATCGGGATCAGACCAGCCAAGATAACACTTACCGTCATGATCTTGGGACGGATTCTCTTGACGGCGCCGTACATGATGGCCTCTTTCAAATCGGAAGTCTTGGCCATTCTTCCTTCTTTTTTCCACTTCTCATAGGCCAGATCAAGATAGAGAAGCATCACCACACCGGTCTCCGCATCAAGCCCCGCCAGCGCGATGATGCCTACCCAGACGGCAATGCTCATGTTGTAATTGAGAATATAGAGAAGCCAGAAGGAACCGACAAGAGAAAAGGGAACAGCAAGAAGCACAATCATTGTTTTGACCGTTGATCTCGTGTTCATGTAAAGGAGAATGAAGATGATGAAAAGGGTCAGAGGAATGACCATCTTCAACCGCTCATGGGTCTTTGTCAGATTTTCATATTCCCCGCTCCAGATAAGCCGGTAGCCTTCGGGGATTTTCAGCGTCGACGCTTTTTGCTTTGCCTCCTCCACATAGCCGCCCATGTCGCGTCCGGAAAAGTCAACGAAGACATAAGCGGTAAGAAGTCCTTCTTCGCTTTTGATGGCTGTGGGGCCCTTAACGATTTTTATATCCGCCACCTCGCCCAGGGGGATCTGCGTAACCTGCGGCGTTGCCGCCATACCTCCCGAAACAGGCACAGCCGGCACAGCACGATTGGTCATCATGACCGGCACCAAAATCCGTTTGAGTTGTTCCACGTCGTTGCGTAAATTTCGGGGATAACGGATATTGACGGGATACCGCGCCCGTCCCTCAACGGTCACCGTCAGGTTCATGCCCCCGATGGCCGTCTGAATCACCTCGCCTACATCATCCACCGTAAGACCATATCTTGCCGCTTCATCGCGCTTTATGGCGATATCCAGGAAGTAACCCGTTGTCACTCGTTCTGCATAGACGCTTCGCGTCCCGGGGATATCTTTTAAATGATGCTCCAGGGCCAGGCCTATTTTTTCAATTTCTTCCAGATTCGGTCCCAGAATCTTTATTCCGACGGGTGTCCGAATGCCTGTAGCCAGCATGTCGATGCGCGCCTTAATGGGCATCGTGAAGGAATTCGACACCCCCGGAATAGATAGCGCGTCGTTCATCTCATCTTTTAGTTTTTCTACCGTCATCCCTGCGCGCCACTCGGATTCCGGCTTCAGGTTGATCACTGTTTCGAACATTTCCAGGGGCGCCGGGTCTGTGGCCGTCTCCGCCCGTCCCGCCTTGCCGAAAACCTGGGCGACCTCTGGTATTTTTTTCAGGATTTTATCCTGTATCTGTAGCAAAGAGGATACTTCGGAAATGGATGCTCCGGGCATGGTCACCGGCATATAAAAGAGAGAGCCTTCATAAAGCGGGGGCATAAACTCCGAACCGAGTTTCATAAATGGATAAATAGTCAGGATCATAATGATGATGGCGGCAATAGTAACAGTCTTTTTAAATCGCAAGGCAAGCCGGGCGACGGGTTCATAAATCTTGTGCAGGATAATGCTAATAGGATTTTTTTCTTCCGGCCGAATTTTCCCCCGGATAAAAAGTGTCATCAAAACCGGTGTCAGGGTAATTGCCAGAAAGGAGGAGAAGAGCATGGCAAAAGTCTTGGTATAGGCCAGCGGCTTGAACAGCCTCCCTGCCTGAGCCTGCAGCGTGAACACGGGGAGGAATCCCACAGTAATAACGAGGAGTGAAAAGAAGAGAGAGGGTCCCACCTCTTTGGCCGCGTCGACAATGACATCGACGCGGTTCCCCGGTTTCCCCTGATGTTCCCACTCTTCGAGCTTTTTGTGAGAATTTTCCACCATGATGATCGCGGCGTCCACCATGGCCCCGATGGCGATGGCAATGCCGGAGAGACTCATCACGTTGGAGGTAACACCCAGATAATACATGCTGATAAAGGCCATAAGAATGGCGATGGGCAGCGTGAGGATAACAACCAGAGCGCTCGGAAAGTGAAAAAGAAAGACCAGACAAACCACGCTCACCGCGATGATCAGTTTGATAATCTCCTCTTTAAGAGTAGACATGGATCGCTTGATCAGATCTGACCGGTCATAGGTCGTGATAATTTTTACGCCTTTGGGAAGACTAGGGGCAAGGTCATGGTTGATCTTTGCCTTCACCCGCTCGATCACATTCAAGACATTTTCACCTGTCCGGACAATTACAATTCCACCGGCAACTTCTCCCTTGCCGTCCAAATCCGCCAGCCCTCTGCGGATTTCCGGTCCCAATTGGATACGGGCTACATCCTTTAAATAGATTGGTGTTCCACCGGGGTTTGCGCCCACGGCGATACTCTCCAGATCTTGAAGACCCTTGATGTATCCCCGTCCACGGATCATATATTCAACACCGGATATCTCAAGAACGCGCCCTTCCACATCCTGGTTGCTCTTTCTGACTGCTTCCATGACCTTCGTAATGGGAATATTATAGGCAAGGAGGCGGTTGGGATCGACGGTTATCTGGTACTGCTTTACAAAACCGCCGATGCTTGCGACCTGCGAAACGCCGGGGACGCTTTCCAGTCCCAACTTGATGATGTAATCCTGAATGGAACGTAGTTCGGAAAGATCATGGCCGCCTGTCTCGTCAACAACGGCATAGGAGAACCCCCAGCCCAGGCTCGTCGCATCAGGACCCAGGACAGGATTGACATCGGAAGGAATCTTGTTTTTAACGGCCTGGAGATATTCCAGGACACGGCTTCTGGCCCAATAGATATCCGTTCCTTCTTCAAAAATGACGTAGATGAAGGAACTGCCTAAAAATGAAAAACCGCGCACCGCCTGAACCTTCGGAGCGGCAAGGAGGGTGGAGGAAATAGGGTAGGTGATCTGGTCTTCCACCAGATCGGGACTACGACCCGTCCATTCGGTGTAGATGATAACCTGAGTGTCACTCAAATCCGGAAGGGCGTCGAGGGGCGTGTTCTTCACGGCCCAGTAACCCCAGATAATGGCCAGGGCCATCATGAGAAAGACTGCGAATTTATTGCGGGCACTGAACTCAATTATTTTGGCAATCATACAATATCCTATGATTAGTATTAGGAATTAATTTTCTTTTTCCGCAAAAAAGAAAATTACGTCATTAGCAATTTCATTTGCTTTCCATGTCTTGATCTTGCTTCTGGAAATGTCACAAGCCTTCGCCAATTCACTAAGGCGAATTTCATCCCATTTTGAACTTCTAAACTTATGTTGATAAAATACAAGAAAATCGCCTGAATTTAATGAGCCAAAAATTTGTTTAACTTCCTTACGTTTTATATGTTCTGCTCCACCTCCACATTCTCTTGGTTCTAACCCTGTATCAGGATCAAGAAATACAATTTTCTTATCCTGAATCTTAGACAACATTTTACATACATCATCCGTGTATTGTTGCCGGGCATTATGTTCAAATATTTGATCGAAAACTTCAATTCGTGTGTCGAGACTTTTGATGAGTTTAATGTCCCGAAAATGCTTCAAAACTTCTTGTGGTATTTGAATTTCACTTCCATTAAAATTAATCTTTGGCCAATTATCTTTCCGATAATAAGCTACTTGTATAACTTTTTTTATCCCAAGATTCTCGTTAAGGAGGTGCATGATGCCTCCCCATTTTACGAGATCCCTTTTGTCAGCGTACCATTTGTCTCTCATTATGTTTTTCCTAGCCATATCGGCTTCATAAAAAGCTCCAGAGGCAAGGCACGCAAAGCCTGGATCGTGAGGCGTACTATAGGTACGTTGAACGACACGGGCTGCAGCGTAACGCCGCATATGGACTTTTTATGAAGTCGCATCTATTTCCTGCGCAGGGGTTTTATGCCCTTAAGCTGCGCCTCAGAATCGATCAGGAAATTGGCCGAAGTGGCCACCTTTTCACCGGCTTTGACTCCACGCAACACTTCCACCGCGCCATCCGCCCGCAGGCCCAGCTCTACTTCGCGGGGTTCAAAAGCGCCTTCTCCTTTATCCACATAGACTACCTGTGATGTGCCGGTATCGATTACCGCTGATTCCGGAATGACGAGCTTTTGACCAAGACTTATCCTTATTTCCACATTCGTAAACATCTGGGGTTTCAACTGGCCTCCCGGATTGGGAACCGTCAGGCGGATTTTCGCCGTCCTGGTATCCGCGGAAATGGTGGGATAAATATAATCAATCTTTGATGATAATTCTTTCCCCGGAAAATAACTAAGTGTTATCCGGGCCGGTTGGCCGACTTTCACAAAAGGCATTTCGTATTCGTAAATATCAGCGATGATCCAGAGTGTGGAGAGATCGGCGATGTCAAAGAGCTTTTCTCCCGGCATGACCTTCATTCCCTGAACGGCCATCTTCTGCGTAACAAATCCGCTGACAGGACTGTATAAAGTCAACGTACGGACAGGTTTGCCTGACTGCTGGATTTGTTTGATCTGTTCTTCCGATATATCCCAGAGCCGCAGCCTCTGTCTTGCCGCATCCAGAGCCGCGTCGGCATCTTTGGCCAGCATTACACTGAGGGTGTCATCCTTCTTCTTGTCGCCAGGTTGCTGTGCCCACTTTAATACTCCCAGAAATTCCTGTTGTGTCGCGAGAAGCTCCGGGCTGTAAATTTCTACCAGAGGTTCTCCTTTTCTGACATAGCGGCCTGTATAATCTACGTGGAGTTTCTCAATCCAGCCCTCGACTTTCGTATTGATCGTCGTCTGCTTTCGCTCATCAGCCTCAATTCGTCCCACTGTGCGGATGACTTTCTGGATGGGTTTCAGGTAAACTTTGACTGTCTTGGCACCAATGAGCTGCTGCTGTTCTGAAGAAATTTCCACCTGAGGAGTTTCTTCTGTCATCTCTTCTGGTGGAGCCGGTTGCGGCGTTTGAGGTTTTGCGGTCTTTTGTTTTTCCACCACCGCCGGGGCCTGCATAGTATGTCCGGCATGACCCTGGGCAAAAACGGCATTTGCCGTCATGAAGCTCAATAAAAATAACAAGCAAATAACCGACACAGCGGAGATTTTGGGATTTTTCAAAGACCCCAAATTTAGGGGCTGTTCAGAAATGCTCAGATGCAAGGCGCGCAAAAAGCCGAACCGCGAGGCGTATAAAGATATACGTTGAGCGGTGCGGTTTGCAGCGCAACACAGCAGATGAGCGTTTATCAATTGCCCCATTTTTTTATTATTCATTTCTTTTCCCCTCCCGGCACCGAGGCCAAGCCTTGCGTAATTCCCTGAAGTCTCGCGATGGCTTTTTCTCTTTCCACAAATTGAGTCCAGTAAAGGATTTGATAATCCAGCAGCGTCTTGAGACGGGAGATCACGACAATCAAATCCGTCCTTCCATTGGTGTAGTCCGTGAGAGCGAGATCTACGTCCTGTGTGTTCTTGGGAATCAAGCCGTTTGCGTAAAGATCCATAAGCCTCTCCGATGATCTGAGCATGGATAAATTATCCTGTATAGCCGCCGAAATCATCAGTTTTACGGCATCCAGTTCCTGCTTCGACTGCGCATGTAAAGCCTTCGCCTCCTTAACCGCCGGTTCCTGCTTCGTTTTGAAGAACAAGGGGATGTTTATCGTCGCCGTCGCGCTCCACATATCCATAAAATCACCCGATCGGTTGAAATATGAGGCGTTAATACCGAAGTCGGGATAATATTCCTTTTGCGCCATCCGTATTTTGGTGTCGGCTGCTTCTATGATTTTATTCCGTGCTTTTATTTCAGGAGAATTGCTAAGTGCTGTTTTTACGGCTTCATCCGCATCAGGATAAAAAAGTTGCTGCACCGGTTCATCCGGTCTTCCCAAAGGAGTTGCATTATCTCTTCCTATCGCTGCTCTTATCATAGCTTCCAAAGACTGTATCTTCTGCTTGAACATTTCTTCTTTTTCCAGAAGCATGTATTTTTCCGTCTGTGCCATGAGCACCTCTTGCTGTATGGCACGGCCTGCCGCGTAGCGGGACAGCGTCAGATCTTCTATTTTCAGAAACAGATTTTTTTTATCATTGAGCAGATCAATATTCTTGTAAGCCAGGAAAAGATCATAATAGAGTTCCTTGACGCGTGCTGCAGTTTTCAGTTTCAGCAGCTCATGCATGGCTTCCATGCTTTCGACATCCCGCTGTACCATTTCTCCTTTCAGCGCACGCTTGCCGGGGAAAAGAAACTGCTGCGATGCCGAAAACATCCACTGGGCGCCCTGTTCTTCGCCGTAGGTGTATCGGTCAAATCCCTCGTTCTGATAGCCGAACATGAACATGGGATCAGGAAGGCTCGTCGCCTGAGGAACACGATACTTAGCGGCCTCTATCTTCGTGAGCGAGGCCTGAATTTCAGGGCTGTTCTTCAAAGCCTCTTGTGTAAGCTCGGAGAGATTCAACTCCTGAGCAAATGAAGACGTTCCCAGAAGAAAGAACGCCACGGCAAAGATAAATTTCTGTATAGCCTTAACTGACATCCACATTGAGTTTTACCGCCTGTGTTTTTCCGGCTCGTGTAATTTTGATATTAACTCCCCAGGCTCCCGACATGGAAAAATTGACATTTGCCAGATACCGGCTACCACTCAATGCGGCTTTTGCTTTGTAATTCATGGCCGGCATTCCCGGCATAGCCGGCATGCTGTAATCCACTGTCACTGTAGCGTCTGTTATATTGACGCCTTTTTCATCCTTAATGTTTATCTCCATCTTATTCTGACCGGTAATGGGTGGATTCTTGTCCAGCTTTACCTCAACCGTGTAGTTACCTGCTTTTTTCACGACCGTGTAATCCTTCGCAAAAGCAAACCCTGATGTAATTATTAATATAATTAACGCCGTAATAAATTTCTTCATTTTCTACCTCCTTGTAATTTCTTTTTTCAAAAAATGGTAAAGTATATCATTAAAAATTAATTTATTCCCTGGTTTTCCTGACGTAAATCTAAATTTCCTCGCCTTGATCTTCGAGAGCCAAGCATTTATCACTTGTTGCTTTGCACCATGCCGGCATATCCTGCTTTATACCTTTATCGATTGCAACGATTTCCAGCCTCTGCCCATCTTCAGTTCCTTATACCAATTCTAATCAAAGCGCTATTTTTGTTGGTCCCGATTAATCGGGATTATCGACTTTCTTAATGTATATGTAGGGGCTGTTCCCCGAACAGCCCGCAATTTTCGGCGCGTTCAGGGGAACGCGCCCTACATTGACCGCAATATCATCTTTGATTTAGAAATGGTATTAATTGTTTGGGCTGTCTTAATTATAGGCATCGGACACGGCAAACCAAAGCAATCTATTGGTTATCTGCGCTTCTCGTCTATAGCTCCGATTTCCAATAGCCGTGGATATTACAGTTCTCGACTATGGTAATTTTACCTACCGCTTCTTTCAAATAAAAACATGCTGCCGGATATACACCAAACGGCATAAGGTGCGTTCGGGAAATAAACTTATCATTCTGATAAGCGTCTATGAAACGAATGTAATGCTTTTCTTCCATAGGATGCATGACCTTGCCGATTCTTACAATTACTTCCCTACAGCCGGATTCCGGGATAAGACTGCAACTCTTATTAACAGTTACAGCAGGAACGTGTTTGACCTCAGCTTCAGGGCTCTTTTGGCTGGATTCTTTAAAAATTGCATCATTTTGTAAAAATTTATCTTTTTCCGCACCGCAAACCGGACATGTGTCCGGCAGACTGTTGAATGCAAGATGTCCGCAAACCTGACAAATATAAATTTTCATAAATACCTCCCTGCCTTTCTTTTATTTTAATGATTTTACTTCTTTGACTGCAAATTAATGTAAGGGATGAGCGAAGACAATACTGATTAATTGTAAGGGGAATGGTAGGCAATGCCTACCATTACTTTAAAAGACATCCAATCCCGATGCATCGGGATTGAAAACTACCCTAGGCACAGCGACGTAGGATAAAAAATACACAAATGAACACCTTGCCTGTCCTCTGCTGGCGGAGGTGTCACGCAATGACGGAGGTGGACAAATAATTTCCAGTATGTAATCTAATTAAAAGATGCTCTGCAATAACAAATCCACGTCAGCTTTCATTCTCATAATCGCCGAATTCCAGCATCATTTTTTTCAACTCCTTGTCGGAGACCCCATCATTGCCACTTTCAAATTCCTTAAGATGGTCTTCAAAGAGCCTGTCCAGCGGTTTTGCCATGTCAATATCCTCATATTCCATAACGACCTCCTTCGATAACGCTTGATGATTTACTATTTCTTTGGGACAAAATGGATGAATCCATCATCAAATGCAATATTGGAAAATAGTAAGTATAATGGTAGGTAAATGCTAGTGACACTCGCTGAGAGCAAACATAGGCAGCTCGAAGCGTAAGTGGAACTATCCCCGAAGTGAAACGTAGCGGGATAGTGAGAACCTTAATAATATCCCAGGGACGAAGAGGGACAGTGAAAAGATAAGGTCGCCTCGGTGCTTGACGGGACAGACTGAGTTATAACTGCAGGAAAAGGCTAAAAGATTTGCCAACAAAATCAATTTGACAAACAGGAGGGAAAATCATGTTAATCGTTGAATGCACCTATCGTTGCAAACCCGGTACAAGAGACCAACTTCTTGCAATCGTGAAACCCAATGTAGAAGGTTCCCGCAAAGAAAAAGGCAACATCAGCTACACCCAATATCCTTCTCCCGAAAATGATGTGGACATGTTCGTTTTCGAAAAATGGGAAAATCCGGAAGTTTTTCGCCAATCATTCCTGTGCGCCTCACCATCAGGCTTTCAGCGCGGCCCGAAGACCTCTTCTTGAACCCGACAGTTTTCACATCACCATCTGGAACAGCGAAGTGAACGAGGAGTTCACCGAACTTGCCCGCGCATTCGTAAAGACCAATATCAACTGATCTGTAATTCGACAGATATTCCGGCTTTAGGATTCACCTCTTTTGTAAAGAGGGGCGAGGGGAGATTTTTGAAAATTAGTATGGTGTCCCCAGATTTCTATTGGCAATGTGAATAGTTAAATGTTATGTTTCCTAAATTCCTTAAAAACAAATAATAGACATGTTTACATAATTCATGTACATTTCAAATTATTTTCATTAAGTATGCTGTATAAATCAATAATATCATAAGAATATCATGGCAATATGATATCTTATGATATAGGAATTTGTAATGAGAAATGCTAAATTTTCAATTGGTTCCTATAAAGGATTAGCGCGAAGAGATAACAGAGATAGTGCATTCTTTGTATCATCTGATTATTCTTTTTTAATGGGCATTTTTGATGGTGTAAGTAGTGCTTCCGGATCTGGGAAAGGTGTAAATATTGCGAAGGATTTTATTGTTAATCGCTTTAAAGATTTTAGAAATGACAAAATGACAGATCTCAGCGATTTGATTTTTGAATTAAATAAGGTCTTATGCGATTCTGGTTTAAATGAACCATTCATGACGTATGCAATACTAGAAATACCCAAACATAGCAGTCTTATGTATCAATTTTCAAGCATGGGTGATTCAAGAATCTATGCTGTTTCATCTCAATATGTGCTGCAGCTCACAAAAGATGACTCCATTAACGAAAATTTTATAACAAAATACTTGGGAAGACCTAATCTGATTCATTCTGATTTCCAAACGGTTCAGCAAAACATTACTGAAAAGGCGTTTCTGCTTTGCACAGATGGATTCTACTCGGTTATTGAAAATGAAAAAAAAGGATTTTTGGAAATTATAGGAGCTATTGGCTTAAAAAAATGGTATTATATAAAAAATAGGATGGACAAGCTAATGCTTAACAAAAATAATGACGATGCTACTTATGTATTAGTAAGGATCGAAGATAGTAATGACTGAATTTGATCTTGTTGAACATATTGTTTTAGAGCTCGAACGGGGGACTACATTAGAAAAGAACGCTCAAAGTAGCCGAGGGCTTAAGATTTTAAGAGAAGTTAACCTGGGTTACGGTATTGCCGATATTGTTGTTGCTAAATATGACACCAACAGCATCGAACGAAAGGTCGTTCTTGAACAGCCCGCTGTAAAAATTTATAATATTATTAACCTTAATCCTGGCATAACAGTAGATGACGTACAGAAAGGCACTCGGGCTTCAAAACGTTCAGTATCTAGAGCGCTTGAAGTACTTGTAAATGAAGGATTGGTGGTAGCCAAAGGGAATGAAATGTTTATCAAAAATAAATATGCTAAAATTAAAATTGTACGCTCCGCTATAGCAATAGAAGCTAAACTAAAAGACTGGAGAAGAGCGCTCAAGCAAGCATACAGATACAAATGGTTCGCTGAAATGAGTTTTGTTTGTTTGCCAAAAATGCACATTAAAAGTGCATTAACAAACTTAGATGAATTTAAGCGATATAAGGTAGGACTTATTCAGCATAGCCTTGAGAATGGTCTTGAAGTAATGTACAGGCCACGACCCATAAAACCTATTTGTCAAGAAATGAAATTTCTTCTTAACGAATGTCTTGTCAAACAACTTATGTGCTCTTCAGAAAAGTAGCCCACGTACCTAAGTGATAATTACTGCTTTCGTTGTCTAAATAAACTTTAAAATCATTTTCTATTTCGGAATAGAGCTTTCGCGCGGTTTGAACTCGTTTCAGAAGAGATTCCTTTCTAATTTCAAATGAATCTTCTTTTGCTAAAGTCGACAAAAGGCGTGAAATAGAAAGAAGGTAATTTTTGTGGACATCAGGTTTATGGCTACTCCAAATGTATTTCGGATCGAGAATAATATCAGAAAAAATATTCTTGTCATTTGCTATAAGGTCAAGACAATCCCTGCTTCGTAAAAGTGTTAGGTCTTCTGCCCTTATAAAATTTAATAACTTCTCCGAGAAATACCAGCCTTTCGATGGACCTCCAGACGGGGATTCTAAGAATCTTTTTATATTGAAGCGTCTCAGATTTTCATAAGTACCAATCGTGACATAGTCAATATTTGACATCGCTGTGAATATAAGTGCATCCCAATTGGCGTAGCCATATATGCTTTTAAAATCTTGTTGATTCAGTACGGAAAATATCTTAGATAAATTTTTATAGTAATCATAGTCGATACTTGTTTTCATCTTATATCCGGGGCTATAATCACATACAATATAGTACCCATCAAAACATATATTCATATCAGTCAATACCTCGAGGATGTTTTCCACAGCAGTCGGATCTTTTACTAAATCGTTGCTTAAAGGTAGCGTAAGAAAGAATCTATTATTTCCATATTTTTTTTTATATGTTTTCATGCTTTTATTTATTTTATTTACAAGATTAATAATCTTTTCTTGATCAGACGCTTCATAATAAAATATCGGTACGATAATATTTTTCAAACCCAACTCAATTTGGTATTCAACACCATTTACAATGGATTCGATTGCTCCAACACGTGTGCCACTTTTATCTTCTATATTTACCGGATTAAAAGGATAGGTCGCAAGTTGACCTCCTATTGAGTCTTTCTTTCCGTAATATTGTAAATCAATCATTGATCTAGTCAGATACTTCGCAGGACTAATACCATGAAGTTTTTCACCAATAGTTCCGTACTTGAAGCTATATGCTGTAAAAATAAATCCATCACCTATATTATGTTTTTCATATGCATCGAATGCCCACAGATGATTGTGCCCAAGCTGATGATATATTTTCATGGAATAAGCGCCTCCTTCATTATGATTGTGGTCCTAGCTCGTCTTGATACGTCAAATTGTATACTAATGTTAAAAAATTTATTTAAGGGACAATCTTCATCTGTTGTAAAAACCAACTTACCAGACTTCATCTTTCCAAGAACCTGTTCCTTCGTACTCCCAAATGGAAGCCTCTGATAATAGAGATAATATGCTATAATTCCTAAACTAAAAAAATCTGTCCTGTACGTTATGTTTTTCTTTATAGCAAGTAACTGTTCAGGGGCAGCGAAGTCCCAGGAATTTGGTTGAAAGCCAGTTTCTGTTATTGTTGACTGATTGGAGTCTTTAAATATTCCAAAATCTATGACAACAGGTGCACCCGACTCTTGAATAATTATATTTGCAGGTTTTAAATCACGATGAACTTTTAAATCGGTCCAGATCGGATCCATGATATCTATTATTCCATTAATTAATAGAGCGATTTTATTCCCATCATTTTTATATAATTGATTTATATCTGAAAGAGGATTCCCGTCTATATACTCTTCAACAACGATAGTCTCACCCTTAGATGGGTGTATGGCCTTTATTCTTGGAATTCCTTTTAAATGAGAATTTTTTTGATAAAATTCGAGTTCTCGTTTTTCTCTTGCACCAAATCCATACTTAAACAATTTAATTGCACAATATTCTCCAGAACATGTCGCAATAAAAACATATTTTTGACCACAATCATAAGTCCTGTGAATTCGTTCCACATTCAAAAGTTTTATAGTTTCTTTCGACAAAGATATGGCTGCCGGCAAATCCTTTCTCCTCAGTCATCTAGGGAGTCAAAAAACAAATGTGGTCAGGTCTTGAAATATCAGTTTTTAGCTCTCAGTTAACATTACAAATTTAATTTAGTGAAACATGCAGAACCAAAAGAGTCATCCGACACTCGCCGCATATCGCGGGATGAGTCTCATTAACTCTTTTTTTAGGAATAATTCAAGAAAAAGATTTAAAATTAAGGAAGGGTGAAAGGTGAAAAGCGAAGAACGACTGGATTTACCCTGTAACCATATAAATCAGGTGGGGCCTTACATTTTAAATGTTATCCAATCGATGAAATCATTGCCCAAGTATTTTACTTCATCCTGCTGAACAAAACGCTTCCCAGCAGAAACATAATAACGGCAAAGAAGGTGATAACGCCGAAGTCGATATAAAAAGGAAAGGTGTTCACATTAAGCAGAGCGCCGCGGACGCCGTCCACTGCGTAGGTCAGCGGATTGAGCTTGACCAGGCTCTGCAGCCACAGCGGCAGCTTATTATCCACCGGGAAAAGAGCGCCGGAGAGGAAGAAAAGAGGAAAGACAACAAATGCTGAAACGACCTGAAAGCCTTCGAGGCTCTCCAGCATTGAGCCGATAGCCAGTCCCAGAGAGACAAGCGCGATGGATGTTATCAACAAAAATAATAATGCCAGCGGGATTCCCCAGGGATTGACGGAAGGAAATAAAAACGAGAAAATGAAAAGTATAAGAATTTGCAAAGTAACGTCCGTACAGCCGCCCAGAACCTTGCCCATAAAAATACTGATGCGCGATACCGGCGCCACCAGCACAGCTTTGAGCACATCCAGTTTCCGGTCCCAGACAATATAAAGTCCAAAAAACACCGAGCCGAAAAGCACCGACATGGTCAGTATGCCGGGATAAATGTAATCCCGGTAATTGATATCGCTGATATTGATGCTGGCTCCCACACCGCTGCCGAAAAGGAATAGCCACATCAACGGTTGAACAATGCTGGAGACGATTCTGCTTTTTTCCCGTTGGAAGACTTTAAACTCGCGCCACCATAAGGCGTAAATTCCCATTAGTTCTCTTTGCAGACGATTATTGTTCATTTTCCCCTCTGACGGTAACGTGCCACGGAGTCCACCCAACTGCCGGAGTCTTCGGGTGAATCTTCCCGGATATCGTGACCGGTCAGCTTGATAAAGACATCATTGAGTGTCGGCATTCTTGTTTCCACGCATTCAACATGGGGAATGATGGAAAGCAGCTCCGGCAGGTGGAGATGGGCATCCTTCAAGGTTATCTCCACCGCGCCGTCATTTAGTTTCACTTCTTTGACATAAGGAAGGTTTTGTATCTTTTGCAAGGGAGGTTCTTTTACCCGAATTACGACCAGATCACCGCCCATGGATTCTTTGAGATTATCCGGAGCATCCAGCGCCATGATCTTCCCTTGATCGATAATACCCACGCGGTCGCACACGAGCTGTGCTTCTTCCATATAGTGGGTGGTCAGGACAACGGTCGTCTGCTCCTTTTGCGCCATTTTTTTGATATAGTCCCAGGTGCGGGCGCGCGTTTGCGGATCAAGGCCGAGCGTCGGCTCATCCAGAAAAAGCACCGCCGGTTTATGCAAAAGGCCGCGCGCCAGCTCCAGCCTGCGGCGCATTCCGCCGGAATAAGTACGGGTTATATCGTTACTGCGTCCTTTAAGATCAACAAGCTCCAGCATTTCCGTTATTCTTTTTTCCCGCTGTTTGGCAGGTACACCATAGAGGCGGGCATGAAGCTCGAGGTTTTCATGGCCGGTAAGAACCGTATCCAAAGTGGGGTCTTGAAAAACAATTCCCACCTGGCGCCGGACTGCTGTCGGATTTTTCACGACATCAAAACCGGCCAATGTGGCGCTGCCTGAAGTCGGCCGGATTATGGTACAGAGCATCCCGATGGTTGTGGTCTTTCCTGCGCCGTTAGGTCCCAAAAGCCCGAATATTTCACCTTTCTCGATATTCAAATCGATGTCCCGCACAGCTTGAATTTTGCCAAAGATTTTAGTGAGGGATTTAATTTCGATGATTGACATTTAAGTATGATACCTAAATTTTCAGATTATGACTACTGTAATATTCTTGAGTTGTGCCAACTCTAGATCATCATCTGAATCAGGTGGGGGCCTTGCTCATGGAGTGCCTTGCCGAGTTCTCTGTCCAGCTCCTCCGCCGTGGTTACTTTAACGGACTGTACGCCCATTCCTTTGCCTAGATTAACCCAGTCAATGCCGGCAAGGTCGGTGAGGTGTGATGCACACTTGCCAGGCGTTACTCCCAGCCGGCCATACTCGAGCTTAAGAATATCATAGCTTTGGTTGGAGCAAATGAGCGTGGTAATATTCAATCCTTCTCTTGCCTGAGTCCATAACGCCTACAGGGTATACATGCCCGCTCCGTCCGCCTGGAAGTTGATCACCGGCCTGTCGGGGCAGGCGACGGCGGCGCCGACTGCGCACGGCGCGCCCTGGCCGATAGCTCCTCCCGTGAGTGTAAGAAGGCTGAAAGGCGCGACGCCGGAAGTGATGGGATAGTACATAAAACCGCTTGTGATTGCCTCCTCAACTACAATTGCTCCCTCAGGCTGAAGAGCCGCGATGACCGCGCAAATCTTTTGCGGGTTAAGAGCGCCGGCAGGGATTTCAGGTCTTTTTAAAGAAGCAAGCATGTCTGGATTAATAATTTCGGGCGCGGCGAGTTCGTCGGCGAGGATTTCCAGTACCTCCAGCAAGTCCTGATCAGGCGTGGAGAGGTGAAACTTTCTCTGCTCTTCTTTTAAAAAGTTTGAGGGAATGCCTTCATACCCGAAGAAGGATACAGGCTCTTTTGCTCCGGCAAAGACAAACACTTCATACTTCGATAACATATCTATGGCCATCTCCGGAAGGTAGGGTACGCGCTTCACATCGGGCAGTCCGGCGCCCCGCTCGATACGCGCGGGAAAATTCTCAGTGATGAGATCACATCCGCAGGCCTGTTTTATTCTTGCAGCGGCCATCAACTCTTTTTCCCCGATATATTTGTTGCCGAGAACAAGAGCGGCTTTTCTGCCGGCTCCCAACAAGACTGCTGCTTTGACCGCAGCCTTGCTGATGGATAGTTGCTCCTTCTTATAATGAATGACCCCGCCGCTGTTGGCGCACTTATTCGTCTGAAGATCAAACGGGACGATGAGGGTGGCGATCTGCCCGGATTGCGCGGCCCCGATCGCATCTGCCATATCCTGCCCGAGGCGCTCGGAGGAGCGGCAGGTGCGCTGCCATCCGGAAACCGTCTGCGCCAAAGGCTCGATATCCATGGCAAGGGGCGGGTCGGATGCGCGGTGCCAGGTGGAATGCTCGCCTACCACGACTACAATCCTGCTGTGCGCTCTTTTGGCATTATGAAGATTTGCGAGTCCGTTGGCCAGGCCGGGATCGAGATGGAGAAGTACCATGGCCGGCTTCTGGAGCATCCGGGCATAACCATCGGCAGCGCCGGTACAGACGCCTTCAAACAGACCGAGGACAGGCCGTATGCCTCCCACTGTATCAAGAGCAACCGCAAGAGGAAGCTCGGTTGTGCCCGGATTGGCAAAACACACCTCGATGCCTGAATTCCTTGCAGCTTTTATGATGCATTCAGCTCCGTTCATATTACACGTTTTCTTTTTCAGATGTTTCCGAGCCTTTTAACTGTTTCACTGCTGCGTCATAAGCCGATTTGCTTCTTTCTATGGCTTCCTCATATTCTTCTTTTGCTCTGCCTAAAAGTTCCTTTGCCTTGCCGGTAATTTCGTCACGCGTCTCCTTACCGCTTTTGGGTGCATACAAAACCCCTAAGGCCGTACCAATCAAGCCGCCAATTAATAAACCTGCCAATAGATCTCTGTTATTTTCTGACATAAAACACCTCCAAAATAAATTATCTAAAGTTCATGCCCGTTTCCCATCACTGCTTTGATATTTGTCGATTAAAAGTAATTCCACATAACATAGAAAATCCATTAATTGTTTAATTCCTGATCTGAAAAGCAACAGTTTAATTACGGAACAGTGAATGTTGAAGTCGTATGGCCCCAGAGATTGCAGGTCGCTGTAACTTCAAAAACATCTCTCTTTTTAGCAGGGATTACATACGTATAGGTGAAAATTGAACCCGTGGGCTGGGTTTTATACTCATTTTTGCTGATTAGCGCGCCATTCTTTTTGATTTCAATCAATTCAATATAATGCATGCTGGCGGATAACGTGTAATGATCTATTGATACCGACAGTGTTTTCGTTTTCATATCATAGATCAGGTTTACAGATTTCGGCGCGGTTGCGTAAGAGATGTGTGGGCTAAAACACAAGAAGAAAAAGATCACAAGGACAGCCTGCAAAAATATTGTCCGAAAGATTATTTTTTTCATAGCGCACTCCCCCTTATAATTAGAATGTCTGTATTATGGCAACGGATTTTCTAGTCTATATTTTATAGATGTTAATTACAGAAGCAATGGTGGTTAACTAAATGTAGATTGGCAGGTTAATACTACCAGTGGGTCGTCGAAGAGATCACCATATAGACGACATTTTTAATCAATTTTTGATGTCATGGAAAGAAGAAACGAGCGGAGATTGGTCTTTTTATTTTTGATGCCCAGTTTCATCCGGATATTCTTTCTGTGAAAATCCACAGCAGTTGCCGATATATTTAATAATTCGGTAATCTCTTTTGTCGTTTTGCCTTCTTTAACTAATGATGTAATTTCAATTTCCCGCGGGGTGAAATCCAGATGTTCTATTGTGAGATTGCGCAGAAAAGGCGAGATGATATCCTTAAGATGATTTTCTATCATTTTGACGCATGTCGACTGACTTTCATTTAATTGAAGCGTCTTTAGTTTTTCTATATACGGTAGAGCGAGTTTTTTCACATTCGTTATAACCTTTTCTTCCAACGCCGTCCTGTCTTCGTCCCGGTGCTGCAATAATACCTTCAATGCCGTATTGGCTTCTGCCAGACTCTTCGATTTCAGCCGCAATTCATTCTCGGCTTTTTTCCGCTCATTGCGCTCGGCCAATTCGTTAAGCGCACGCTGGACAGAAGGAACAAGCCGGGATAGTTTATTTTTCAATACATAATCTGTCGCCCCTTTTTTCAGCAATTCTATAGCCAATTCCTCGCCCAATGCTCCGGAAACGAATATAAAAGGGATATCAAAGGATTTATCCACAACGATTTTCAGCGCTGCCTGACCACCAAAACCGGGAAGAGAATAATCGGCTAGAATCAAGTCCGGTGAAAATTCTTCCAGTTCTTTGATAAACGCAGACCTGCCGGCAACTCGTTTAGCATCAAATTTAAATCCGGCCTGTTGTAATTCATCTTCCATTAATTCAGCGTCAGAGGCCACATCTTCCAGAATTAAAATACGTAATTTGTCATTCATTGCCAAATACCTCCGCGATTAACTCTTTACTGCGCTGTGGCATTCATCCCAATCCAGTAATTAATGATATCTCTTATATAGGAGAAATATTCATCAGCATCCAATGGTTTTACCAGATAGCTGTTGGCGCCAAGATGGTAACTATTAATCCGATCACTCGATTCATCCGATGAAGTAAAAATAACTACCGGAAGAGACCTGGTCTCTTCATTCGTTTTTAGCGCTTTCAATACTTCCAGGCCATTGATCTTGGGCAATTTCAGATCCAGCAGAATTAGTTTTGGCAAAGCGCTGACATTTAAATTTAACCCGCCTGCGGAATTAAAAAAGTATTTTGTCGCTTCTGCACCATCTCGCAGAATGCATACGTTTCTGTTGATTTTCAATTCTCGGAGAGCATCCTTAATCATCTCTAAATCATGATAATTATCTTCAATGACTATTATCTCGGGATAATCCATATTCATCAATCCTTTTGAAGCAATGTAAAATAAAATGTAGCGCCTTTATCTACCATTGCGTTAGCCCAGACACGGCCTCCGTGGCGATGAATTATTCTCTGAACGATAGCCAAACCGACTCCGGTGCCTTCATATTCATCAGCGCTGTGTAACCGCTGAAATACTCCAAACAACTTATCATAGTACTCCATATCAAAACCAACGCCATTATCCTTTATATAGTAAATATATTCGTCCCCTTCCTTGTATCCACCGACTTCCACATACACTTTGTCTCTGAAATTTGTATATTTTACAGCATTGGATAAAAGGTTAGAATAGACTTGTTTGATCAGTGTACGGTCACCCCATCCCGGCGGAATATTTTTAATTTTCAAATCAATCTTTCTGCCGGGATTAATGATCTGCAACTCCATCCAGACATCATTGACTAAACTTTCCATATCAAGCTTCGACATATTAAGTTCCAAACGTCCCAACCGCGAAAACGAAAGCAAATCATCAATAAACTTGCCCATCATTTGAGTATTGCTTCTAATCAAATCGAATTTACGTTTGGCATCATCATCGAGCTTGTCTCTTTGATCCCGGAGAATCATCCTCGTATAGCCGTCAATGGCGCGCAACGGAGCACGCAAATCGTGGGAAACGGAGTAGCTGAAACTTTCCAGTTCTTTATTCGTCATTTCCAGTAACTTTGTCCGCAGTTCAATGAGCTTTTCGACTTCTTTACGTTCTGTTATTTCTGATTGCAGTGCTTCATTCGCTATTTGTAATTCTTTTGTTCTTTCTTTTACTCGTAATTCTAATTCGTCATGTGCAGTCTTCAACTCTTTTTCTATACGTCTTAATTCCGTTATATCCCTGGCCGCCGCAAAAACACCCTGCACTTCTCCGGCTTCGTTTTTATATAAAGAGGCATTGTATAATACTTCAGTCACTTTTCCGGAAACATTGCGAAGGGAAAGGGGATAATCCCGGATGACACCCTTTTCAAATACCAGCTTATATACCTCGTCGGCCTTTTCCGGCTCTGTAAAATAATTGGAAAAATTACTGCCGATAAGTTCTTTTCTGGATCGGCCTGTTATTGATTCCGTCGATTCGTTGACATCCATAATTTTCCCTTCAGGGCTGATGGTCACCAAAGGATCAAGACTCGCTTCAATAAGACTTCGTGCATATAAAAAAGCTCTTTTATCTTCCAATTCGTATTGTTCACGATAATATTTCGCCTGCTGATAACGCCAGATATAGGCGACAATAACTCCAAGAATCAATATGTTGAGTATGATGAAAAATACAGTCACCCAAAAGCGTGATCTTAAGGGCGCGTATATTTCGTCCGTATCAACCTTGCCAACAAGAAACCATGAAGTGTCGGGGACGGCTTTAATTGCCGCAATAACACTTTTTTTACGATAATCTGTCCCGTAAACGACACCTTTCCAGCCAAGCGCCGCCTTAACGGCCGGTAATGATGATGCCGTTAACGGATATTTCATCATTAAAGGTATGTTCTTGATGTGACGCAACTCGTTAAGATAGACGACGTCATTACCGTCACGATGCACAAGCAATGCCTCTCCTGTCTCACTGGGCACAGGCCATAATTTAATCGCCTGATATAGGCGCATATGGGGATCTATAATAATCATGACTGTACCAACGTGTTTTGTACTGAACTTTTGAATGATCATAATGGGAATAACCACAGATAGATGAACAGCGCCGGTTTTGTTATCTCTGTATAAATCGCTGATGATGATATCGTTTTTTTCGACAGCTTCATTGATATCGTTAGAATGACTGTGACCATCATAGCTATCATACTTCTTTAAGGCCAATTGAACTTTTTTGTTTTTATCGAGAAGTAATATGTTTTTATATTGATATGATTTTTGTGTTGCAGAAAGTAACGACAAAATATTTTTTCTTGCTTCCCGGGATGAAGGATTGTTGAAATATTGCATTACGTCGGACGCAAATACATCATTTTTGTATATGACGTTTGCGTCACCGATGCGCTCATTGCGCCAATTATTGATTTCCCATACCTTAAGTTCGGCAATCGCGGTAAGCTGCTGGCTGGCGGCATTATCAATATCTTTTTTCTGGTTTTGATAAATAAAATAACCCAGGATAATAATTAAGGCGGATGCTGAAAAAAAGATCATTAAGACCGTAAAGAGAATATTCTTGTTTTTCTTGGGGAGAGGGTTGGTCATACTCACCTTACTTTTTCATTAATAGTCAATTTTTGCTTGTTTTAATTGATTATAAAGTCAAATCATTTTCAAAACAAGCCTCTTGATGAAATTAATTTTGGGAAACATTAATGGAGTTGATCAATGTGGCAAGTATTTCCATTGACTCAAACAATAAAACAAGAATGGTTCTCCGGTCATTTTTAGGGCAATGCTGAGAAATAATAGCCAAGCCCTATATAAAATGACACCACTCTGTATAATGATTAGTCCGTTTAAAAAACCGTATTATATCTATTCAAGAAACTTGATGATACAGTCTTTTGTAATTTATTTTTTTACTTTTAATCAGATTGACAGAAGTTGAAGTTTTATTTTAACCCACATCGCATGTTTGTTGCTTTACAAGAAATATCGAACAGGGTTTGGCTTCGATGGTTTCATCATTTGTCCCTAATCTCTGATTTACATACCCAATTTTAGCTCCTGACAAGCAATACCTGGCATTTGGCCCTTTTCATTACTTTATCGACAACGCCGCCCATCAAATTTTTCAAAATGCCTGTTTTCCCGTGTGAAGCAATGACGATCAGATCAACGCCTTTTTCTTCCTGCTCTTTGAGTATCTCCTCGTAAGGAATGCCTCTTCTCGTATCATAAACAATTTCAATGCTGGAATTATTGTCAGTAACTTTCTTAGCTTCCTGCTGAAGTTTTTCTTTTGCGTTCTTTATACTGTCCTTTAGAATTTTTTGAACATCTCCTTCATTCAGACAGTAATCAACCGCACATTGCTGAAACCCATCATCAATCACATGTAAGAGATAAATCTTGGCTTTGTTTTGTTTGGCAATGTCTGCCGCCTGTTTTAACGCGTTATCGGCATAAACCGAAAAATCCGTAGGTACTAAAATCTTCTTTGGTGCGAACATAATTAATGTCCTCCTTTTTTTTTATTTTAAATTATTATGGTAAAGTTCAATTTACAATAATGGTTGTTCTGTAGGTTAGTGGTAGTAATATACTACTGTATTCTTGGTGTTAAAGATTGCTGTGCAACATGCACTACA
>JQDQ01000191.1 GCA_000747625.2 Smithella sp. SCADC | reverse complement strand
GCATAGGGAGCAACGACCATATCTTCAGCTAATCCGCGCTTGAGACCCAGGCCGGGCACACCGAAGGCGCGATACTGATAGTTAAGATGGCTGTCAATGGCGTTGTAGCCGGATTCCGAAATCCCCCAGGGCACGGCATGCTTTTTCCCATACTCGATATGTCGGGCCACAGCCGCCTTGTAGGTTTGATCCAGAAGAGAATTTTCATAGGTTGGCATCACCAGAAGCGGCATGAGGTATTCGAACATGGAACCGCTCCATGACACCAGCACCGGTTTTCCGCCGGCGGTGGTCAGGAGACGTCCCAGAGCAAACCAACTCTCCTGGGGTAGCTTGCCCTGAGCGATTCCCACGAAAGTGCTGAATCGGGCTTCCGCTGCCAGTAAATCGTAGAAGCTTGTATCCCGCCGCCAGTTGCCGACGTTGTATCCGATTGACAAAAGATTACACGCCTTATCAAACAGGAAATCATATTCTATACGGGAGAAATCTTCACATTGCCCGGCCAGCCCTTCGATATCCGTCATCATGGCTTGGACGCCCCGGCCGGCTTCTGTAACCAGTCTTCGAAGTTCACCAAGTTGCCTATGCTCATCGGAAGTTATATCCGGATTCATCTGCTTCTCGATGGCCGGGAGCAGTTCCGCTTCCATGTTGATTACTTCCCGCATAGCCGGTATATCATTGAGTCGAGCCAATTTGTTAATCATGTCCGGCAATGCCGGGTAAAATATCCAGGGTGTGAAAAAACGTAACTCCTCAAGGGCTTCCCAGCATTGATCGGTAAAGGCCTTTGCCCACCATCTCAACGGACTATCGGGATCACTATCGGGCACATTGACGGATGTTGCCATCTGTGCTGCTGATGTTGCCAATTGTTCGAGGTACAAGCGTACCGCCATGAGCGTGGTTGGTTCGGAATTGATTGCATAGGCCAGAGTCTTTCTGATTTGAGCGATCTGGACTACGTCAGTTTTGCCCGCCGTGCCGGCGAGTACCTCCAGCGTGTCCCGGAGGCCGGGAAATAGCTGCGATCCTATGATTTTCTGATTAGGAAGGGCGAGAAGTCCCGATCGTAATATCAGCAGATGTCCGGCGAGATTTCCGCTGTCCACCGAAGAAATGTAGAGGGGCAACAGTGGTTCCAGCGATTGCGTATTGTACCAGTTATAAAAATGACCTTTTTGCCTGCTCATGGAATCCATCGTGTGGAAAGTATGTGCTGTACGCTCGATGAATCGCCGCATTGTGATATAGCCTAAATCCAGGGCGGAGAGATTGGCCAGCAGAGACAGTCCCATATTAGTTGGAGACGTGCGATGGGCGACCACGGCAGCAGGTTGCTCCTGATAGTTGTCCGGTGGCAGCCAATTATCGTCCGGACCCACAAAAGTTTCGAAAAAGCTCCACGTTTTCCGGGAAATTTTCCTCAGAAAGAGGATTTGGCCGGACGTCAGTCGTACTTCATGTTGAGTGAAAGGACGGCTGAACAGGTAAGCGATCAAGGGAGAAATCAGCCAGATAATGAGGAAAGGTCCGGCTATTGTCAAGGTAATCGGATTAGAAAAAAGAATAACAATCGCTGTAGCGGCTGCAAATATCGGGGCAAACCACATGGTCCGAACGTAGCCGATCATGTCATTGCGTGGATTATTATTTGTATTTTCCGACGAATTCCATTCCAGAAGCCGTTTGTGTGAAATCAGCATCCGCCAGATGGTTCGAATTATAGCATCGGTACTGAAATAAGCCTCATAGGGCAGACATATGAGCGTAAATACTGCCTGCAGAAGGCTGTCGCCGGCTGTCTGCACGGCAGAAGTTAGATGTTGTGTCCACGTTACATTGCGTTGTTTTTGAAACAGGCTCAATGCCGACATGATTAAAGAAGGAAACAAGATGATTACGACGGCTGAGAGTGTCCAAAACCAGGACAGGGGCAATACTGTCCAGCCTAATATTATAAGGAGGGTTAATGCAGCCGGAGTCAGGCTCCGGCGCAGGTTATCAAATATTTTCCATTGTGACAGCATCGATAATGGATTCTTCTGAGCGCCTCCGCCGAGTGCGGGGACAGTCGATCTGACCCATCGCGAGATCTGCCAGTCTCCGCGAATCCAGCGATGCCTGCGACTGACGTCGGCTTTATAGGTTGACGGATATTCCTCATATAACTGCACATCGCTGATCAATCCTGATCGGGCGTAACATCCTTCAATAAGATCATGACTGAGAATCTTATTTTCGGGAAAATGTCCATTAAGGGCGGCCTCAAAGGCGTCAATATCATAGATGCCTTTTCCGATGAAAGACCCCTCTCTGAATATATCCTGATAAACATCGGAAACGGCTCGGGTGTATGGATCGATGCCGGAATTGCTGGAATACATGGACGCATAAAGAGACCTGCTCGTGTTGGACAGGCTTATGGAAACCCTCGGTTGCAGAATGCCGTATCCCTTGCAAACCAGCTTATTTTCTTTATCACATTGCGCTCGATTCAGAGGGTGTGCCATAGTTCCCACAAATTGACATGCGGCATCACGTGGCAGCTGCGTATCCGTGTCGAGAGTGATCACGTACTTTATATTCCTTAATGCCGTCGTATCGCCGGCAATGAGCGAAAATAAATCACCAAGAGGACCAGTTGTTCTGCCGCGCAGGAAAGCATTTAAATCCACCAGTTTCCCGCGTTTTCGTTCGTAACCCATCCAGATTTGTTCTTTAGGATTCCAGCGGCGCGGGCGATGAAATAGAAAGAACATGTCGTCTTTTGAGCCCTTGTACTTTTCATTCAACCCTTCAATTCCTTTCCGGGCAAGCTGCAGAAGTTCTTCATCATCAGGCAGCGTTTCTTCTTTAGCGTCCCGAAAGTCGGTTAGGAGAGCGAAGAACAGATTGCCGTCGCGATTGGCCAGAAATCTGATTTCCAAAGCTTCGATTAAATTCGGGATGTTTTGCGTACTTAAAAGCATTGTCGGAACTGCAACGAGAGTGCGAAATTCAGGTGGGATACCCTGAGAAAAATCCATTCGTGGCAAGGGCTGAGGCGCCACCAGCAGGGTTGCCAGCCAGTTTACCAGGGCGACAGCCAAATGACTCGTGCATAAAATCGCGAGCAGTCCGATTAAAGCTAACAGCCAGTCCTGTAATCCCTGGTTGTATGTCTTCATCAGTAAAATTACCGTAAAGATGAAGGTTAATCCGATGATAGAACCAATGTAAGTCAGCAAAGGAATCCGGCGTCCCAACCGCGAGATGACATCAAATGGTGATAGACGCAAATTCGCCAGTTGCTCGAGTTCAGGCAAACCCTTGTCGATCAAATAATAACCGACATGCGCCGTGCAATCGTAGCTGTCATTTTTTGCACTGCATTGGCGGGCAAGATTTATCGCTGTGCGCGCCACTTCACTTTCGGACAATTGACTTTTTTTGGAGATATTTTCGACGACGTGGCGGTAACGGTCACGGGTGGAAAAATCCATTTTAGTGTAAATATCACGGGGATCTTCACGCAGAATATGATCAACCTCGCTCATCGTTTCGACAAATTCGCGCCAATCCATTGTGCCAAGGAAATGAAGAGAACCGATACTGTTGCTCATGGAAACCTGGTCGGCGGCTTGTTGCTGGGTTTCCAAATGTACCAATGACTTGATTGTCTGGCCATATTCGGAAAGGCGTTGTTCAATCCAGGTAAGCGGCAGAGCCAGAGACGGGCTTTGTCCTTGCAAACGACGTGTAATTTCTGCAACAAACGCACCCACCATCGGCGGGTCTGATCGCGCCATGTCCGCTATTTCCAGAAACAGGCTTTTCGGATCTTTTTCGGCAATAGCTGTCATCCGGTTTGCCCAGAAATCGGCTTTATTGCGATGTTTTCTGTCGGTAGATATGCGGACAGCGATACGTCGAATGTTTTCGATGAGGGCCAGGCGGAGCATTATAGGAATTGCCCACAATTCACCAAGCTTAAGCACTGTTACTGTCTGATAGGCGGAGACAAATAGACTGAGAGCCTTCGAATCCACCCGCCCATCGCCATGGGAGATCATCTCCAGCGCAATATCGTACACCCGTGGGAGACCGGCTGATGGGCCATTTGCCAGATGAGGCAGTTCCCTGCTGTAAACTTTCGGCAAATGCCTTCGGGCCGTGCGAATTTGCTCTTCGATCAGATAGAAATTATCCAGAAACCATTCTTCGGCCGGTGTCATACGATGGTTGTCTTTAACTGCGGTCGTCAAAAGGTTTCGAACGTCAAACAGGACATTTTCATTGTCGGCCATCCTTGTTAGCAGTTGGTTCGAAGTGCGCCCCGGACTCAACTTGTGCGCGCCGGCTATGGCTTTGCCATGTTGCTGCAACTGCTTGGCGCTGAATAATTCCGATCGCAGCAGTTCATTGCCGGCGATTTTTTTCCGTGAGTTTATGCCCGGAAGGTGCGCTTTCAAACGATTTAGGCATCTAAAAAAGACCTTGCTGCTCACTTCCACTTTTTACTACTCCTTATGGCGGCTGACAGGTTATTAGAAAATATATATATGCCTCACGGGAACCCGGTTTTAAAATAAGGCAACGCCAGTTGTATTTTCTTCAGCGCTTGTTTTTCAATCTGGCGTGCCCGTTCACGCGAGATATTATATTTTATTCCTATTTCCTGCAGAGTCTGGGGATCATCGGCCATTACACGGTTAAGAATAATATAACTTTCTCTTTCGTTGAGCTTAGCCAGCGCTCCGGCTATATCACGGCGCACCAGACTCTTTTCTTCGTCTTTAATTAAAGACACTTCCTGATCGTCACCTTCGTATGTGAGAAAATCGATATGCGCGTTATCGCCTTCATCCTTGATAAATTCATTCAGTGAAACGTCCCGCGAACCCATGCGCACGTCCATTTCGGCCACCTCGGAGTTTTTAACGCCCAATGAAGTAGCGATTTCGCTAAACTCCGGATTTTTTTTCGAAAGCGTCTCCAGTTCTCTTTTAGTTTGATTTAATTTAAAAAATAGTTTTCTTTGCGCTTGTGTCGTGCCGATTTTGACAATACTCCATGATTTAATCAGGTAATTCTGAATGTAAGCTCGAATCCACCACACTGCATAAGAAATCAATCTGTAGCCTTTATAGGGGTCGAATTTTTTCACAGCGTGAATAAGACCGACATTGCCTTCCTGAATTAAATCAGCAAGCTTAAATCCGTAACTGCGATATTCATGGGCTATCTTGACTACAAAACGCAAATTTGAAACAATCAGCTTTTCGGCGGCTTCCACATTGCCATACTTTTTCAATTGTACAGCAAGCTTGAATTCCTCTTCCGCGGTTAAAAGAGGAAAGCGATTAATTTCGCCTATATATAAATCAAGAGTGCCGGTCAGTACGGGTAGCTTCAACGATCAGATCTCCAATTAATTTATCCAATTCTAAATTCTATCCAACTATAATTCGCCGGTCAAGATTTCTTTTTTCAGAAATGTGATACAAGTTGAATTATCCCGCCGCGGGCGGAGGATATCGCAGATATCCGTGGTGTTCCCTGAGCGAAGCGAACGGAGGATTCCGGGATACAATGAAAACAAGCAAAACGGGACAGAAAACATCATGGTATTCCTCAAAATAGCGCATGGAAATTAGTGATATTTTGACGGATCACTCCTTGACAGAGGCCATATTTGTGCTTATTCTAAGGAAAATTAAAAGCAAGGTGAAATTAATGAAATCAATAAATAAAACGATGATAGAACATGCCGTTAAAATAGCTCATGAAATAAAAGCCAACGCTTTTCTTGTGTGTGTTGATGTCATCAATGATACCAGTCTGATAATGGATGAAATAAAAAAAGATATGGGCTTTATTATTGTTTCCCGCGAGGATGAAAACATATCAGACGAGTTGAAGAAAGATGCGCAAGTTATATACATCCCTAATGTAAATTTGACCCGAGTGGGGAAAATAAAAATTGCCATAGCCAAGGGAATAGTTCTGGGGATTCTGAAAAGAGGGGATAAAGTGGTATGTTTAAGTGGAGTACCCAGGTTCGGTTATGCCGACAGTATTTTTGTGATTGATGTGGGAAGGGAATTTGAGATTTTGACGTCCGATTTCATTAATGACGTCCTTGAAAATGTCCGGCCGGAAGTATTTAACGCCGCTCTTAATATTGCGTTAGAACTGGCAGCACAGGGGAGGGAATACAGAAAAGTAGGAACAATATTTGTTCTGGGCGATGACGAGAAGGTTATGCAGCTTTCCCGCCAAATGATTATCAATCCGTTTTCGGGGTATTCGGAAGAGCAGCTCAATATTTTAAATCCGGAATTGGAAGAAACGATCAAGGAACTCTCGGCGATTGACGGTGCTTTTGTTATTAAAGAAAACGGCGTGCTGGTGACAGCGGGAAGGCATCTAAGCGCCGCTCTGGACAGCCGGGATTTTCCTCCCGGTCTGGGGAGCCGCCACATTGCCGCCGCCGGTATCACCAGCGTGACTAAAGCCGTGGCCATAGTTATTTCCGAATCTTCAGGAAATGTGTCCGTTTTTAAAAACGGCAAACTTTTTGTGACAATTGAAAAACCAGTGGAGTAGTTGAATAAAGGGAACAAAATATGCGTTTTGACAAATTTACCTTAAAAGTTCAGGAAGCTCTTCAGGAAGCTCAATCGCTGGCCGGTTCTATGGGACATCAATCCATTGAGCCGGAACACCTTCTTGTTTGTTTTTTAAGACAGGATGACGGCATTGCCGGTGCCATCATCAACAAACTTAACGCTTCACCTCAAAAGATTGAAAAGGAACTGGACAATTACCTGAAAAAACAGCCGAGTGTTCAAGGCGTAGGCGCTGGTGAGGTTTATCTGGGAAGCCGGCTAAATAAAATATTCGATAAGGCAATGACCGAAGCGGCGCAACTCAAGGATGAGTATGTGAGCGCAGAGCATGTGATTATTGCCATTGCCGAAGAAAAAGAAGGTCAGGCCGGCAAAATACTGCGTCAGGCGGGAGTGACCAAGGAGAATATTTTCAAGGTTCTGGTAGATATCCGTGGCAATCAGCGTGTGACCGATCCGAATCCGGAAGGCAAATATCAGGCGCTGGAGCGCTATGCCAGGGATTTCAACGAACTGGCGAAGAAAGGTTTATTTGATCCGGTTATCGGTCGCGATGAGGAAATACGCCGCATCATGCAGGTGCTTTCCCGGCGCACGAAAAACAATCCGGTTTTAATCGGTGAACCGGGTGTCGGTAAAACCGCCATTGTGGAAGGTCTCGCACAGCGCATTGTTAACGGCGATGTGCCGGAAAGTCTGAAGAACAAACGGGTTATCGGACTGGATATCGGCGCTTTGGTGGCCGGCGCTAAATACCGTGGTGAGTTTGAGGAACGTCTTAAAGCTGTGTTGAAGGAAGTGATCAGCGCCGCAGGCGAGATTATTCTTTTTATTGACGAAATCCATACTGTTGTAGGAGCAGGTGCGGCGGAAGGTTCGATGGACGCCTCCAACATGCTCAAACCTGCGCTGGCGAGGGGAGAGCTGCGTTGTGTGGGCGCGACAACGCTTAACGAATATCGCAAATACATTGAAAAAGACGCCGCTCTGGAGCGGCGTTTCCAGCCGGTTTTAGTCAAGGAACCGACGGTAGAGGATACAATTGCCATATTGCGCGGACTGAAAGAGCGCTACGAAGTTCATCATCGGGTGCGTATAAAAGATTCAGCAATCGTTGCCGCTGCCACGCTGTCGCAACGTTACATAACCGATCGCTTTCTGCCGGATAAAGCCGTTGACCTGATTGATGAAGCTGCCTCCCGTTTAAAGATAGAACTGGACAGCAAACCTTCGGAAATTGACGCTATTGATAGAAAAATAATACAACTGGAAATAGAGAAGCAGTCGCTGAAAAAGGAAACGGATAAAACCGCCAAAGAGCGACGCGACAGGATTGAAAAAGAACTGGCCGAGTTGAAATCCAACGTGGCCCAGATGAAGACGCGCTGGTCAACCGAAAAAGATATAATCAATAAAATCCAAAATACTAAAAAGCAGGTTGAGGATTTGAAACAGGAAGAAACCAATGCTCAGCGCGAAGGGAATTACGGGAAAGCAGGGGAGATCCGTTATGGCAAGCTCGTAGCTTTGGACAAAGAACTCCAGAAGGAACAGAAAAAACTGGAGGATATTCAAAAGAACAATCAGATGCTCAAGGAAGAGGTGGATGCCGAAGACGTGGCCGAAGTTGTTTCTAACTGGACGGGCATACCATTATCAAGAATGATGGAAAGTGACGTGCAAAAGCTGATTCATATGGAAGAACGGCTGAAAATGCGTGTTATCGGTCAGGAAGAAGGCATTGCCGCAGTGTCTGCCGCTCTGCGCCGGGCGCGCTCCGGCCTGCAGGATCCTAACCGCCCCATCGGCTCTTTTATTTTTCTGGGACCCACGGGTGTCGGCAAAACCGAACTGGCGCGCGCTTTGGCGGAGTTCATGTTCGACAATGAACAGGCCATGATTAGAATTGATATGTCGGAATATATGGAGAAGCACGCGGTCGCCCGTCTGATCGGCGCTCCGCCCGGTTATGTCGGGTATGATGAAGGCGGTCATCTGACTGAGGCTGTGAGGCGTAAACCGTATAGCGTTCTGCTTTTCGATGAAATAGAAAAAGCGCACCCCGATGTGTTTAATATTCTGCTCCAGATTCTTGATGACGGACGTCTGACCGACGGACATGGCCGGACGGTAGGCTTTAAAAATACGGTGGTGATCATGACTTCCAACGTCGGCAGTCAGTGGATTCAGGATCCGTCTCTCACTGATGAGGAAAAGAAAAACCGTTTGATGGAAGCACTGCGGGCGACGTTCAAACCGGAGTTCTTGAATCGTATAGACGACACCATTATGTTTTCCGCGTTGAAACTGGAGGATATTTATAAGATTGTTGATATTCAGATTGCTCTTATTGACAAACGTCTCAACGAGCGCAAATTAAGCCTTGAATTGACAGAAGAGGCAAAAAAATATATAGCCGGGCAGGGTTACAGTCCGGTTTACGGCGCACGGCCGCTGAAGCGTTCGCTGCAGAAACTCATTCTTGATCCGCTGGCTATGGAAATTCTGGTCGGCAAATTTTCCGAAGGCGATAAAATTGCGGCAGGTTTATCCAAAAAAGGTGAAATAACTTTAACTAAGAAGCAATAGAATAATGGAGGAAATATAGTGGGCAACTCGATAAAAACCGTTCTTTTACTGGGAGTGTTAACAGGATTATTGATGTTTATCGGCGGTCTAATAGGCGGAAGGGGAGGCGTTTATATCGCTTTCATTTTTGCTTTAATTTTGAATTTCGGCAGTTACTGGTTTTCCGATAAAATTGTTTTGAAAATGTATAAGGCGCAGGAAGTTTCCGAAAGCGTGGCTCCTGATCTTTACAGCATTGTTCGCAACCTGGCTTTAAAAGCCAACTTGCCGATGCCGCGGATTTATATTGTTCCCGGTGAAACAGCCAATGCCTTTGCAACCGGACGCAACGCAGAACACGCGGTTGTTGCCGTAACCGAAGGAATAATGAGGATTTTGAACAAAGAAGAACTGGAAGGCGTAATTGCCCATGAACTTTCTCACATAAAGAATGGCGACATGCTTATTTCTTCAATTGCCGCTACCATAGCCGGAGCTATTGGAATGCTGGCCACTATGGCTCAGTGGTCGGCCATTTTCGGCGGCGGCCGCAGCGATGATGATGATCATGGTGGAATAATCGGTTTAATAGCTATGGCTATCTTTGCTCCTCTGGCCGCGACAGTTATTCAAATGGCCATTTCCCGTTCCCGCGAATACATGGCCGATGCCAGCGGCGCGAATATCACTAAAAATCCTTATGGACTGGCTTCCGCTCTGGAAAAACTTTCCAGAGCTTCACAGGTTATTCCGATGGATGCCAATCCGTCAACGGCGCATATGTTTATTGTCAATCCGCTGACGGGAAAATCGCTGATGAATCTTTTCAGTACGCACCCTCCGATGGAGGAAAGAGTTGCCCGTCTAAGAAGCATGAAACCATATTAGAAAATAAATTTTCCGCACAGCGGCAAGGAGAAAAATTATATGGAAGAAGAAAAGAAAGAATCGGGATTTGTAGTGAAGGATAAACGTATTTTTGATGAATCAGGCAAAGAGCGTCCGCAAGAAGAGAAAGTCTCTGCCGCTGCCGAAGAGAAGTCTAAAATCAGGGAAGCTTCGCCAAATGAGCGAAAACAGGAACACGATTATCCACAGGTTACCTTTACTAATTTTGTCTTGTCTCTGAGCACTACGGTTCTTTTTCATTTTGGAGATTTCCCTGAGCATGAAGGGGGAAAGACAGAAAAAAACTTGCCGGCGGCAAAACAAACTATTGATATTCTGGATATGATCAACGAAAAAACCAAAGGAAATCTTGACGAGAATGAGGGAAAGTTAATTCAGGGAGTTCTCTACGAACTGAAGATGCGCTACGTTAAAGAAAAGGTTTGAAATGCACTGGATTGCACCGGCGAAAATAAATATTTTCCTGCGGGTATTAAATAAACGCGCCGATGGTTATCACAATATATTTTCTCTGATGCAGAAGGTCGCCCTTTGTGATGAGTTGATTTTCTCTCCTCGTCCGAAGGGCGTTGTTCTTCATTGCTCCGGAATTAATTTACCGGCGAACAATGAAAATCTGGTGGTTCGTGCCGCCAAAGCCATCTTTGATTACTGTAAATACTCCGGTGGAATGGAGATTACTCTTCATAAAAAAATACCTGTGACCGCTGGTCTGGGCGGAGGAAGCTCCGATGCCGCGACCACATTAATGGCTTTAAATAAAATATGTTCTTTTAAGCTAAAAAAAAATGAACTCATCAAAATTGGAGCGAAAATAGGGGCGGATGTTCCATTTTTTATCTTTGGAAACGAGGCCTTAGCTTCAGGAATCGGTGACAAACTCAAACACTTACGAAACCTGCCAAAATTGGACATTATCCTCGTTAAACCCCCTCTCGAGCTTTCTACAAAAATGGTTTATGAAAACCTCAATTTAAGATTGACAAGGGGGAAAAATAATTATAGCATTCCGCGAATTTTGGATCTGAGCGACATAGTTCATGTATTGCATAATGACTTGGAGTCAGTTTCGTTGCAGATTTACCCGGAATTGGCTGACTTAAAGAAAATGTTGCTCAGGCACGGTGCGCTTGGCGCATTGATGTCGGGTAGCGGACCAACAGTCTTTGGTATATTTAGGAATGGAAAAGAGGCAAAACAAGCCCTGGAAGTTATAGAGAAAGAATTATCCGATCAATATCTGCTCTTTCTTGCCAAGTCTTTGTAATTGTTTCATCTTCCGCCTAAGATTGTAAGCGATACCCTTCATTAAAACAAGTAAATTGGGGCGTCGTCAAGCGGTAAGACACAGGATTTTGGTTCCTGCATTCGGAGGTTCGAATCCTCCCGCCCCAGCCAGTAAAATTGCGGAGACTTATTTAAATGTTAGAAAAAATTAGGGTTTTTTCCGGAAATGCAAATATCGAGCTGGCTGAAAAAATTTGTGATAAATTAGGATTTCATCTCGGAAAAGCTAATGTAACTACTTTCAGCGATGGGGAAACACGCGTTGAAATTAATGAAAATGTAAGAGGCATGGATGTTTTTATCATCCAGTCCACTTGTCCTCCTGTAAATGTAACTTTGATGGAATTGCTCATTATGATTGACGCAATGAAAAGAGCGTCAGCTGACAGGATTACAGCGGTTGTTCCTTATTATGGATATGCCAGACAGGACCGGAAAGTTGCTCCCCGCGCTCCTATTACGGCAAAATTGGTGGCGGATTTAATTACAACCGCTGGCGCCAATCGTCTTTTATCTATGGATTTGCATGCCGGTCAGATTCAGGGTTTTTTCAATATTCCCGTGGATAATCTTTTCGCCAAGCCTGTATTGCTGGACTATATGAAAAAAAATTATATGGACAACACGGTTGTTGTTTCTCCGGATACCGGCGGTGTGGAGCGTGCCAGATCTTTCGGAAAAAAGCTGGGAGCAAGCCTTGCTATCATTGATAAAAGAAGAGAGGGGCCCAACGAAGCCGAGGTGATGAATATTATCGGCAATGTTCAGGGCAAAAGAGTAATTATTCTTGATGATATGATTGATACAGCCGGCACGGTAGTTCAGGCCTCAAGTGCCATGAAAGCAGCAGGCGCTTTGGAAGTTTCTGTTTGCTGTACACACCCTGTTTTATCCGGACCGGCGCTGGATCGAATTGAAAAATCCGACATTAAAGAAGTTCTTGTGACCGATACTATACCGCTTAGCGACCGGGCTAAAAAAAGTGAAAAAATAAAAGTATTATCGGTATCCGGTATTTTAAGTGAAGCCGTACGCCGCATTTATTATAATGATTCCGTAAGCTCATTATTTATATAGGAGGAACAAATGGAGGTAACAGATTTAGCGGCTCAAGTCCGTAAAGAACAAAAGAAAGGACCGGCTCGCCGTTTGCGGCAAAATGGGTTTGTCCCGGCGGTTTTTTATGGACGTTCCGCCGAAAATATTTTGCTGGCGGTAAAGAATGATGAACTGGCCAAACTGTATAAAGATAAAAAGAACCATGCCTTTATTAAGTTGATTATTGATGACGGTGGTAACAAAAAGATAGAAAAACTATCATTGATTAAAGAGCTGCAGGTTCAACCTTTGACGGGAAAATTTTACCATGCTGATTTTTATGAAGTAGATATAAAACGCAAGATTAGCCTGGAAGTATCCTTGCGATTTGCCGGTAAGGCTATTGGTGTGGAAAACGGCGGTGAATTGCAGCATATAAGACGTGAAGTAAAAGTTTCTTGCCTGCCATTGAATCTTCCTGATCATATTGACGTAGATGTAACCAATCTCGATATCGGTGATTCTATAAAAATCAGAGATTTGAAGATTGCTGAAGGAATAACCATTTTGGATCGTCCTGATAGTGCAGTGGCCGCAGTTCAGATAGTTAAAGTTGTCAAGGAGGCTGCAAAAGAAGAAGCTGCAACTGAGGAAGGAGCCGCGGCAGTTGAAGGTGAAACCACGGCAGCAGCAGGTACTGCAGCTCCGGCAGAAAAGGGGAAATAATTCGCTTATAGACAGCTATAATAATTGGATCACAGAAAGTGCTTCCCTTGAATTTAACAAAAATGTTTTTCTGGCGCAGTAATGAGAGGGAGCAAATAATGTATCTGATCATTGGATTGGGGAACCCCGGAAACCGCTATCAATATACAAGACATAACATCGGGTTTATGGTGTTGGAAAAAATCGCTGCCCAATGGGAAGTAGATTTAAAACATAAAAGTTTTGACGCTCTTTGGAATAGAGGTAAAATTGCCGGGGAAAATGTAATTTTGGCGATGCCTCAAACATACATGAACTTAAGTGGTAATGCGGTAAGAAGACTACTGGCCTACTTTAAAGGGGATGTGAATAAGTTAATAGTAATTCACGATGATCTTGATTTGCCTTTTGGCACGGTTCGTCTCAAGACTGCTGGCGGAAATGCCGGTCATAAAGGTTTAATATCTATCGCTACATGCCTCGGATCCGGTGATTTTATGAGGATAAGGCTGGGTATAGGCAAACCTGCCGATAAATCCCGTGTTGAAAGTTATGTTTTGGAGAAATTTGAAACTGAAGATTCAGCGTTGCTGGAATCAATTATTCAATTAGCTGCTGGAGCAGCTGCTGATATTGTTACATCAGGTATGCAGCAAGCTATGGCTAAATACCATGTAAAAATATAAGTAATTTAAAAAGGAGGAATAGTTAATGTTTAAGAAGACAAGAAGTATCAGTACGTTTTTACTGAGCACTTTGATGTTTCTGCTCATGGCCGGCGCGGCATTTGCCGGTGAGGCAGACATCAATTTGCCGGATTTGGCCCAAGTTACATTTATGGGCGGAACCCTGTCGGGAATGACAATCCTTAATGTTGGATTGTTTATCTGCCTGATCGGTATGGCTTTCGGTGTGATGCAGTATGTGCAAACCAAGAACCTGCCGGCGCACAAGGCGATGCTGGATGTTTCCCAGACCATTTGGGAAACCTGCAAGACCTATCTTTTCCAGCAGGGCAAGTTCCTGATCGCTTTGTGGGTTCTGATCGCCATTTGTATGATCTATTACTTTGGTGTTTTGCAGTCAAAAGCTGTATCAGATATTATCATCATTCTGATCTGCTCGATTGTAGGTATTCTGGGTTCTTATGGTGTGGCCTGGTTTGGAATTCGCATTAATACCGTCGCCAATTCCCGCGCCGCTTTTTCTTCCATGAGTGGCGAGCCTTTAAACATCGTGAACATCTGTCTGCGTTCCGGTATGAGTGTTGGCCTTCTGCTGGTCAGCATCGAATTGTTCTTCATGCTCATCATCCTGGCCTACATTCCGAAGGAATTGGCCGGTCCCTGCTTCGTCGGTTTTGCTATCGGTGAATCACTGGGCGCTTCCGCCCTGCGTATCTGCGGCGGTATCTTCACGAAGATTGCCGATATCGGTTCCGACTTGATGAAAATCGTTTTCCATCTTCCGGAAGACGATCCCAAAAATCCCGGTGTTATCGCCGACTGTACCGGTGACAACGCGGGTGACAGCGTTGGCCCCACGGCGGACGGTTTTGAAACTTACGGTGTTACCGGTGTCGCGCTGATTACCTTCCTGGCACTGGCTTTGGCCCAAAACCCCGAAATGGGCGGCAAATTGATTATCTGGATTTTCGCCATGAGAATCCTTATGATCCTGACGGCTCTTCTTTCTTATTTCGTCAATGATATGATCAGCAAGGCATTTTTTGCCGGAAAGAAAGAATTTAACTTTGAACATCCGTTAACCAATCTGGTATGGCTTACCTCCATCCTGTGCATCGTCGTAACATTTGTTGCCAGTTATTACCTCTTGGGCGATCTGGCTGCCCCCTATACAAGTCTGTGGTGGGCTCTGTCCATCATCATCAGCTGCGGAAACCTCGCCGGTGCATTGATTCCGGAATTCACCAAGATATTCACCAGTACCTCTTCCCGTCACTGCGAAGAAGTTGTGAACGCTTCTAAACAGGGCGGTGCTTCCCTGAACATTCTTTCGGGATTGGTTGCCGGTAACTTCTCCGGTTTCTGGTTAGGCCTGGTTATTGCGGGTTTGATGTACGTCGCTTACCTGGTCTCTGGTGTTTCATCTATCACCGCTCTGATGCCTCCGGCCTTTACCTTTGCGGCGCCGGTGTTTGCCTTCGGTCTGGTGGCTTTCGGTTTCATGGGCATGGGCCCCATAACCATCGCTGTGGACAGTTTTGGTCCTGTTTCGGACAACGCTCAGTCGATTTACGAACTGTCGATGATTGAATCACGTCCCGACGCAAAAGCCGTTGTGAAAAAAGAATACGGGAAAGAACCTGACTTTGAACTGGCCAAGCACTTCCTGGAATCTGCCGACGGTGCGGGCAATACCTTTAAAGCAACAGCCAAGCCTGTGTTGATCGGCACCGCCGTTGTCGGCGCCACCACCATGGTGTTTGGTATCATCATTATGCTGGAAGGTATCTTCGGCAATGTTGTTCAAAATCTTTCGCTGGTCCAACCGGATATCATTGTGGGCTTGCTTCTGGGCGGTTGCGTCATTTACTGGTTTACCGGCGCTTCCATACAGGCAGTTGTCACCGGCTCTTATGAGGCCGTTGTGTACATTAAGAAGAACATCAAACTGGACAAGAAGGAAGCTTCGATTGAAGACTCCAAGAAGGTCGTTCAGATTTGTACTCAGTATGCGCAAAAGGGTATGATCAATATTTTCATCGTGATCTTCTTCATGTGTCTGGCGCTCGCCTTCTTTAACCCCTACTTCTTCATTGGTTATCTGTTCGGTATCGCCTTCTTCGGTCTGTTCCAGGCGGTGTTCATGGCCAATGCCGGCGGTTGCTGGGATAACGGCAAGAAGATTGTGGAAGTCGATCTGAAGATGAAAAACACTCCGCTGCATGAAGCCAGCGTTGTCGGCGACACCGTCGGCGACCCCTTCAAAGACACCTCTTCGGTTTCCTTGAACCCGGTCATCAAGTTCACGACCCTGTTCGGATTGCTGGCAACGGAAATTGCGGTGACTATGACGAACGTCAATTTGAAGTATGCTCTGTCGGCTATCTTCTTTGTCATCGCCTTGGTTTTCGTATATCGTTCATTCTACAGTATGCGGATTTCTGAAGAAAAGCTTGACGGATAAGCTTTTAATATTTCACATTATCATTAAAAAGCGCCTCAATTTGAGGCGCTTTTTTTGTGTGATTAATGTAAAGACAACTTACAATTTTACAGTCATTTGATTTATGAGTGACTATCTATATAGTTGTAAATTTTATGGTGTGTGCAAACTTCATAATATTTTTTTGATATTTTCCCTGTCACATCAAGCGCAGTCGGTTGCACTTTATGAATCAATGCTTCCCGAATGATAATACGTTGATAATTACCATTGGTCAGGGGAACTTTACCTGTATAAAATTTCATACTTTCATCATCTCCTGACGGATAGGTGAAGATTTGCAGGTTTATTTCTTTGGCAAGTTTGTTAAATCCATCTTCGTTGAGCTCGATTCCGTTGACATTATACCGGAAATAAGATTCATCTGTATCGGTTTCAGCAATTTCTACGGATTCATTTTCAAAGACAAATAAATTAAACAGATCATTTTGACTTTTAAATATTTTTCGCAGTATTTTATCGCAGCTGGACAGACGATCCGCCTGATTGATAGCCGGAGAAATCATTATTCGGGAATCACCGTCAAATAAAAAAGACGGCGGCCCCTGGCAATAACAGATTCCGATTCCCAGTTCCAGAATGGGAAGATTATTTTCTTTATTCTTTTCATTATAACTGTGCACAATTTGCAGTATTTTTATTGCGAGTCCGCATGCGCGAGCTACGCTGTAATTTATTTGTGCAGCATCTTCTTTTTCGAAAATGGATAAGATAATAGCGTCACCTTCAATAAACACTTTCGCTGCTCCATAATCAGCTAGAACAGCTGAAATAGGATCAAAAAAATTCAGGCTGAAATGTGAAGCCACATTGAGTCCCTTGTTCCTCATGGTATGATTAATGACCATTGAACCGCGAATATCCGCCTTGATTATGACGTGATTAGCAATCGGTTTTTCTTCTTTGATCTTTTCATCTGGAAGTAAAAACTCATAGAGTGAGTGGTTTTCCCGCGATAATAAAATAATATTTTCTTCTGTTGCCAGGTTGATTGAATCCATTGCGTCCTTAATAATGCGAAAATTATAAAGGTCCCGATGATAACGGGAAAATTGCTTTAGAAACATCAGTAAGTACTGTTTCTTTTCCTTGGCGGACGTGTGGTTAATCAGTTTGATAGTTTTCTGAAGAGGCGCCAGGGAGAAGTCCCGACTGTAGGAAGATCTAAGACGTTTCTGCTGATAAGTGATAGATATTCTTGACCAAAAATCTACAAGAAATTCTCTTATTTGCCTTGGCGCCATTGGTGGACAATATCTGCCGTATACGGATTTCATTTCGAAAGCCGCAACAATCAGTTTAAGCAGATGATGTTTTTTGAATTTGCAGTAAAAAATATTGAGCAATTTCCGCTGATTTATTATTTGTTCTTTAATCTTTCCAAGAGAGTCTTTTGATTCTTTTTCCTTCCTGGCCTTTTTGTAAAGTTCCTGCGAATCAAAATAATTGAACAAGCGTTCAATATTACCTGGCTCCATTATCCATGGATCAAAGATGTTTCCCCTGGCATTAATGAAACGGTTATTTTTCTGATTGTTAGCTTCATTCGCTTCGGCAAGATCCTCATTCTCGAAGCTGTCCTGTCCTAAATCCGTTTTGCCCAGCAGCTCATAGATGATCGATTTGATGCTTGTGTAGTTGTCCGGATCTTCTGATCTCTGACCTAAAAGTACATATTCTTCAATTAGAAAAAAATCGTCAGTAGGATTATTTGTGTGAAGTATAGGGTTTATAAAATAATTATCCGGTAAAATATTTCCGGCGGGAAAATGAGTTTCTCTCATGTTTCTGAGCTTTCTTATCTGAATATCGTTCAGAAGGTCAAAAAGTTCTTTCCCCACAAGGCGAACAATTTGATTCCGGTGAAGTTTTATATCGGCCAGCTTATCTTTAATTAAGAAAATTTCTTTTTGATCGTATGTTTGAGATAATTGACACTTTCTAATGAGAGGTTCAAAATGTGTCAGTATGGATCTATATTGATTTTTAATTTCTTCTAAAAACAATTTTGCCAAAGCTGTTTGACCAAGAAAATCTATTTGTACTTCGTTGGCGGATTTTGCTCTGTTGATGCCGTCCAGCAAAACATCCGTGCAAATGCGCCTCAAAGTCTCCTTCTCAATTTCACAGGATTCTCTTTTATAATCATTAAAAAATTCTTCCGATTGGCTATGCTTGATCATCAAAAGAAATGCTGTTCGCTTCAATGTGTTATTAACTTGAGGGCTAATGTGAACATCAAAATGAATATTGTCGACTCCCAAAACAAGTTTGTTCAAAAAAAATGAGAACGTATAGCGTTTTAGACCTAAATTTTTAAGAGTTGGCTGTTTTGTAAATGATTCAAATATCTTATGCATAGCATCTTTTCCTATGGCCGAGATATTACTTCAAATGTAGAAAAAAATCTGAGGGATTGATACGGAGTTTTGTCTGCGGAATCACCCGCACAATATTTAAACGGTCCGTATCATCCTTAATAATCTGGTCAGCCAGATAAATCAAATCTCCGCTTTGCCAACTGCCCGTTTCGTCATTCACAAGGCGTAAGATAAGTGGTAGTGCCCGTTCTGTTTCATCGGGATAATCCATTACCAACCCAATACTCCCGTCACTCAGTTCCACAAAAGAGCCGATAGGATAAATTCCCATCATATGAATAAAGCGCTTCAACAGAATTGTGTCAAAACTCTTCCCGGCTTCACCCCACATTTTTCTCAGTACTTCATCAGGCGTTAAAGAAATTGGCCTGTAACCCCTTTGAGCAGTCAGCACTTCATAGACGTCGGCAATACGAAGAATTTTTCCTATAAGACTCAAATGGCCTATAAACAGAGTACGAGGGTAGCCGGTCATATCCGGATTTAAGTGGTGCTCAAACGGGCCGAGGATAATTCTCGATCTCAAAGATGGGGTAGCATTCAACATTAGAATTTTTCTGACACCCATAAAGGGATGTGCCTTCATCAAATCCCATTCTTTATCAGTCAATGCGCCGCTTTTTAGAAGAATTTCCTTGGGTAAATCGACCTTTCCCAGATCGTGAAAAAGACCGCAAATGGTCAAATGCTCCAGTGAAAGATCAGATAATTCGATATGTCTTCCCAGGCAGGTCGCCAGCAGAGTGACATTGACGGAATGGGAATATGTGTAATCATCATAATCCTTGAGGGTTGTTAATCCTATCATTAAGGCCTCATCCTCCTGGATCAATTCGACGATGTTTTGTGCCAAACGTCTGCTCTTGCGTAACCCAACCATACCATGGGACGCTTTATTCGCTACTTCTTTTACTGTTTCGATAGCATGAAAATACATTCTTTTCGCTTTTTCATACCGGTTATCTTCAATGCTTTCACTGAGGTATGTTGTATCATTGTCCTGTTTCGGGGATATTTCTACCCACGTAAACTCCTGTTCCGAAAGTTTTTGTTCCAACCACTGATGGGGATTTTCATACTTTATCGCATCGTTGAACAGGCGTGTAAATGATATAATGTTTTCCGGCAAAGCATCGCGTGAAGATGCCAGAAAATTCACACTCCCAATGCCTCGTTTTGAAAAGAATTCCGCCATATTGTAAACAACAACGGCTGTTTCTCTACGGTATGGGAGTTTTTCTCCTCCAAGATGAAAGCGGCTTCGATAAAGAACTATACTGATGTCTCCTCCGGCAGTTAATTGATGGAGTATGTTTTGAAAAGAACTGACACTCGTCCGAACAAGCTGATTGTTATCCTGATACATACGTATTGTATGGATCATGTGATACAGGGCTCTTAGAAAATCATGCCCCAGCCGTTCCGGAATCGATTGTCGTTTTGACATGATTATAGTTCCCCTCTGGTTTTTTGGAAAAATTCTCTTGCCGCGTTGCGTGCAATCCTGCGCAGGCCGGGATTAAAGCTTTTACTCACTGCATCAATTACTTGCCGGGCTTCCGGTATTTTTAAAGTAACCAGTGCAAGAGCGGCGCCTTCACGGTAAGTCGATTTCCTCAAAGCGGCCATCCATTTGCGGTACAGAAGTATTTTGCGAAGAAAGGGAACTGACCGCGATGATCCGCATTTTCCCAATGTTCTAAAACATTCCATAATATGTTCGGTCTGGGAAGTGTTGAATTGCCGGTTCTGAAGATATTGTATCAGAAGGTCTTCTGCGATTTCGTTTTTGGATTGACCCATATGAGCCAGGATTATGCGGCGTACCGAAGCATCCGGGTCGTCAATAAACTTAAATATTTCCGACGTCCGATCACCACTCGCCTGTCCAATGGCTCTGATTGCCATACGCCGGACGGATACCGAAGAATGCCGGGCCAGTTTCATCAAATATTTTAAAAATGTATCTCCCTCTAGTCTGGATAAGACATGAACCAGCGTCTCAGTTATTTTTTCGTTCGGATCATTGAGTAGAGATTCCAGACAGTTCAAATCCTTATAAACAAGGGAAATAATGGTATCCTCCACTATTTGTTCAAGCTGTGACGGCTGTCCTAAAAGAAGGAGATGTACAAGGGTATTAACGGCCCCTGGATTCAGATGCTGAAAAATCAGTTTGAGCTTTTCTATCTGCGCCACATTTAAGTTGCTCCAGATTCCCTCCAATGGTTTCAAGCACTTGGTATCAGATGAAATATCATTATAGAAAGATTCAACTAACGGTCCTGCCCAAGGCTGGCATAGCCGTACACTATCCAGAACTCTGCGTACTCCATCAAGAATAATAAGTACGGCTTCCAAATCATAACGATCAAAAGAACCTGCGAATTCTTCCGACAGGACTTCCAGAACAATATTAAAATCTTTTTCTTCCTGACACTGCAGAAGCATGTCCAGCAACATATCCAGGTGTTCCGTGGAAGATGACATTTCATCACGGGCGATCATTTCCTGCAGCTCGATTTGTTCATGGGGGGTAAGGACAAGAGACGCCGGATCAATAAAGGTATCGTTAATCGATGATGAATAAATTGCCAGATCGCCAAACAGAGCCGGATCATTATCAGCGGAAACTTCGGGCGACGCCGTTTTATCTTCCGCTGCGGGTGGCCGTGTGGCTGATTCTGAAAATCTGTCGATCTGATCAGATACTTGTTCCGAAAAAAAATCGGATACTTTATATTGCACATGGTCAAAATGGGCTTCCCAGAAAGCGGTTACGATGTCTCCTTCCGGCTCTGTTGCTAATATCGAATACCTGCGGATAAGGGATAATACTTCTTGTATTTCTTCCAGTTCTATTCCTTCATTGAAATCCAGCCATTCAATACCGTCCCGGAAAAGTGTGAAAGGCAGAGATCCTTCTTCGGATTGTCCAGTCTGAACCTCGATGCCCTGACACATTACGCGATTCCTTTCAAATTCAATTCTGATATCACCGTTTTGACGAATGTGGTCTTCCAATTTTACGTGAAACTGTCTAATGGAATTCATGCTGATGCCATGACCTTCAGGATACAAGGACACGTTCTTAGCCGTCAGCAGTAGATAGGAGAACATTTTTTTAGTGTCATCCGATTTTTTAGTTGAAAGATCTTTTCCGGCTTCTTTTAAAATGCTGTCCCGAATATCCATCATCACACCGATATTTTAAATTGTTGAGTCTTACATTTCATATGGGCATACAATTTTAAAAACGTGCAAAAAGAAACTTTTCTAATAGTATCAGTATATGAAGAAGAAATTTTTATGTCAATAAAAATAGAACAAAAACAGCTTTACGGTGCTTTAATTTCACGAGAAATACATTATATTAAAAGTGCAATTTTAAAGGATGTGTCTGTCGAGATATCTGGTAAACTTTTTTTTAATAAAATGTTATTAAAGACAAGTCTGATGTGTGACAATTGCTTCACAAGGAAACACTTTGATTAGGAATATTTATGTTTGGCCGACCGATAAGCCTTTTTAAAATTTTAGGATTTGAAGTAAAAATAGATATAAGCTGGATTATTCTGGCGGCTTTGATTACCTGGTCGCTGGCCAGCGGTCTTTTCCCCGCATATTATAAAGACCTCCCTTCTACCGCTTATTGGTGGATGGGCGCTGCCGGTGCTATTGGACTTTTTTTATCCATAATTGTTCATGAATTGACTCATTCTCTTGTTGCCAGGTATTACGGCATACCCATGAAGGAGATTACTCTGTTTATTTTCGGCGGTGTTGCTCAGATGGAAGATGATCCTCCCAATCCAAAATCTGAATTTATGATGGCGGTAGTTGGACCTCTTTCCAGTTGTTTAATGGGAGGACTCTCACTTTTGCTTTACGCTTTAGGAAAGAACAGCGGCTGGCCGGTGACGGTCAATGGTGTTTTAAGTTATTTGGTATGGTTAAATATAATTTTGGCGGTTTTTAATTTGGTTCCCGCTTTTCCTCTGGATGGCGGAAGAGTCTTGCGTTCCGCTCTCTGGGGCTGGAAAAAAGATATCCGCTGGGCAACAAGCATTGCCTCAAAGATTGGGTCTGGTTTCGGAATTATATTAATTATTATGGGAAGCTTCTACATCGTCCGTGGTAATTTTGTAAGCGGCCTGTGGTGGTTTTTGATTGGCCTGTTTCTTCGTTCAACGGCGCAAATGTCATACCAGCAGCTTTTGGCGCGCAGCCTCTTTAATACAAAAAAAGTAAAGGACCTGATGGTTAAAGATCCCGTGACTGTGCCGCGTTCCATATCATTGGAAGAATTTGTTCGTGATTATGTGTACAAACACCACTTTCAGATGTATCCGGTACTTTCTTCTGGCAAGTTGACAGGGTGCATTTCCGTAAAACAAATTGCATCAATTCCACGCGAGGAATGGACAACTTCCACGGTTGGAGCAGTGGCTATGCCGTGCAATAAAGAAACAACAGTAGGACCGGAGGAAGATGCCAATAAAGCACTATCGATAATGAATCGCACAGGAAACATCCGGCTGCTGGTTGTCAAAGAGGATAATCTGGAGGGCATTATTTCCTTGAAGGATATGCTTAATCTTTTATCCCTTAAAATGGAATTGAATGATTTGGGGAAAAAATAAAGAATCAATACCATTCCGTAATTCGATATATTCATCTCCATTCCTCTTCGTTAAATAATAAAGTATTTCCTGCCCATTTCCTTTTTCTGCAAAAAAGACTTGACAGAAATATTGATAGTGTGCTACGAATTTAAAAGTAATAACACTATAGGGAGAACTCATGGCGACGTGGAAAGGGCTTGCAAAGGTGCTAATATTTTCGGCAATTCTGCTCATCGCCTCTCCTTCCTGGGCAGCCCACCCGTTAATTACCGATGACACGGGTACACAGGGCAAGGGGAAATTTCAACTGGAATTAAACGGTCAGTATGACTGGGACGAAGAAGATGAAGACGCGACCGTTAAAAGCACAGGAGGTCAGGCTTCAGCAACAGTGTCTTGTGGAGTTGCGGAAAACGTCGACCTGGTTTTTAGCATGCCCTATGTCTGGGGCAAGGCGGAAGTAAATGAAATAACGGAATATGATGAAAAGGGAATCGGCGATGCGGTGCTGGAAGTTAAAATGCGATTATTCGAGAGAAACGGATTTAGTATGGCATTGAAGCCGGGAATCAGCGTTCCCACCGGCGATGACGAAAAGGGGTTGGGCGCAGGACAAATGGGTGGACATCTTTTTTTAATCGCCTCTGAGGAACTGGGGTCATGGGCATTTCATGGTAATTTGGGTTACATCAGAAATGAAAATAAAATCGATGAACGCAAGGATATCTGGCATGCTTCAATTGCCGCCACATGGGAAGTCATTAAAAATTTGAAGCTGGCCGCTAATGTCGGTGTTGAGCGCAATACAGATGATGACGCAAACAATGATCCGGCCTTTCTCATAGGGGGATAATCTATTCCATAAACGAAAAGATTGATGTTGATCTCGGCGCAAAGTCTGGCTTGACCGAACCAGAGACGGATTTTACATTGTTGACCGGGGTAACCTTCCGGTTTTAGGAAAAAAGCTTTAAAACATTAACAGTTTTTTCCAGGAGAATTCATCATGCATATGGCAGATGCCTTACTCTCCCCGGCGGTGGGAGCAACTATGTGGGCCGGTTCAGTGGCGGCCATAGGGTATTCATCCAAAAAACTTAAGGAGAACATTGATAACAAAACCATTCCTCTGATGGGAGTTATGGGTGCATTTATTTTTGCGGCACAAATGATCAACTTTACCATTCCCGTAACAGGTTCCAGCGGACACATCGGCGGCGGCATGATCCTGACAATCATGTTGGGACCATATGCGGCTTTTCTTGCATTGGCATCGGTGCTGACGGTTCAAGCGTTATTTTTTGCAGACGGCGGACTGCTTGCTCTGGGCTGTAATATCTGGAATATGGGCATCTACCCCTGTTTTCTTGTCTATCCCCTGATTTACAAACCCATCGCGGGAGACGGAACAAGCGCCAAGCGGATATCCATCGCCGCAATTCTGAGCGTAATCATTGCACTGCAACTGGGCGCCTTTTCGGTTGTGCTGGAAACACTTTTATCCGGAAAGACTGAACTGCCCTTCAGCACATTTGTCCTGCTTATGCAACCGATTCACCTCGCCATTGGTCTCGTGGAGGGAATTATCACAGCCGGAATTATCAACTATGTAAGAAAGGCAAGACCGGAGATTATTGAGGCCAGTTTTTTCTCTCGTCCCCTGGATGCCGGTATCTCTATTAAGAATGTTTTGATAGCCTTTTTAATCATGGCTGTTGTTACCGGCGGAGCGCTTTCGTGGTTTGCGTCAACCCATCCTGATGGTCTGGAATGGTCCATTGAAAAAGTCACGGGCAAGGGCGAATTGGCGGGAGCTACGCAAGGCATTGCTCCTCTCATAGAAGGACTTCAGGAGAAAACCGCCTTTCTTCCCGACTATAATTTCAAACCTACAGCAAAAGAAGAATCAAAAGACAATGAAACCCCTGCGTGGCCGGGAATAGAAACCGGCACTTCCGTTGCCGGTATTGTCGGGGGATCAATTGTCCTAATGTTCATTTTGCTGATCGGTTTCGGAATCCGGCTCTTTAAAAAACGATGACGCTAAAAAAGAAATTGAGTTATTACCGGGGCGTATGATAGTTATTACTCGGGCAATTAAACATGTTAATAATTGTACCCATTATGCGTGTCCCCCGCTGGCGGGGGATTAAGGGGGTGGATGCTTTTAAGGCAGTTATAATATTCATAAGTTACATCAAAACTCTTTGTCCACCTCCGTCACTACGTGACACCTCCGCCAGCGGAGGATAGGGAAGGAAACATTGTATATATTTAATTGCCGAAGTAATAATGCCTCTATTTATTGAAAATTTTACCGGGATAGAATCATGACTTTTGATGAAAAATATTATAACATCGGATTCATCGACCAGTTATCTTACAAGAATACTTTTGTTCATCGTCTGGACCCACGTGCAAAATTGATTGTCACATTGCTTTTTCTCTTTACCGTTATTTCCTTTTCCAAGTACGAAATTGCCGCCCTGTTGCCATTTTTCCTCTATCCGGTATTGCTGATGACCATCGGTGAAATTCCGTTCATGTTTATTTTTAAGAAAGTGATTCTGGTCTCGCCCTTTGCCGTCTTTATAGGAATTTTCAATCCTCTTCTTGATCCAGGACAGGTTTCTATTTTTCAGGGTCTGACGATTTCGGCGGGATGGCTTTCCTTCTTCTCCATTCTGCTTAAGTTCACCTTAACCGTCAGTACGGCGCTTCTGCTTATCGCCACGACATCTTTCCCGGGTGTATGCCACGCTCTTCGACAATTAAGAGTTCCCTCTCTTTTCGTTTCGCAACTTTCATTTCTCTATCGTTATATTTTTGTCCTCATGGAAGAGACCATGCGCATAGTTCGCGCGAGGAATATGCGATCTTACGGACAACACGGCAAAGATATCCGAACATTTACACGTATAGTCGGGATACTCTTTATTCGCACGGTCGAAAGAGCGGAACGAATTTATTACGCGATGCTCTCCCGCGGATTTCAGGGAGATATGCCTTCGATCAAACGTTTTCATATTAAAACCGGCGATGTTATTTTTGCCGCATCCGTTGCTATTTTTCTTTATATCTTCCGGTTCTATCCGGCAACTCAAATACTGGGCAGATTTGTTCAAGGAGTATTTTCATGAGCCATCATATCGTAGAATTTAAAAATGTTTCCTTCCTCTATCCGGACGGCACTGAAGCTCTGCGCGATATTTCCTTCCGCATCACGCACGGCGAATCAGTGGGCATCATCGGCGCCAACGGAGCAGGCAAATCCACTCTATTGATGCACATGAACGGTTATCTCATGCCGACATCGGGAACAGTAAATATCGGCGATCTTTATCTGACGAGGCAAACCCGACAGGAAATCCGAAGAAAAGTCGGCGTTGTTTTTCAAAATCCCGATGATCAGTTATTCATGCCGACTGTTTATGAAGACGTGGCTTTCGGTCCTCTCAATCTGGGCATGGATGAAACTGCCGTGCGGGAAAGAGTGGAATATGCGCTGAATCTGGTAAGTGGTCTGGACCTTCAAAATAAACCACCGCATCATCTCTCCTGCGGACAGAAGAGTGCCGTGGCTATTGCTTCGGTCATAGCTGTGGAACCTGATATTCTGGCTATGGACGAGCCGGCGGCAAATCTCGATCCCCGATCACGGCGATTGCTCATCAATCTGCTCAAAACCTTCGAGCATTCGAAAATAATTGCCTCACACGATCTCGATCTGATTATGGATGTATGCCGTCGTTGCATTGTAATCAAAGAAGGAATAGTAGTTGCTGACGGACCGGTTTCGGAGATACTTACCAACAAAAAACTTTTGGAAGAAAATAATCTGGAATTGCCGTTGTCACTCCAAAGACGCTGAAAGTGTTCATTGCCAATTAGTTATCGGATATTTAAAAGAAGTATTTTGACAATTGTTACACCTACAATCAAATGAAATCAATATGATTCAATTTTATTGATTACGGATAAAAAAAGAGGAAATTTATTTGATTTCTATATTTATTTTTATGCCGTTATCATCCCTCTCAAAACAGTCTTAAATAAATCGCTCCATGTTAGCCAACCCATATTTTCAGCTACAGATTTAATAGGTGGGACATCTATCCCTTCAAGCACTTTTTTCAGAGGACTTAAACTATTATTTCTTCCCACTTTATAATAATTAAACCACCATGTGTCCCTAGGAGGCTGTCCGAGAACTCAAAAAATGATTTCTCGACCACATTATATTGTATTTGTTAACATAATAACACACTATATATTGTGGTAATAAATTTGACTTTGCTATTCTCGGACAGCCTCCTAGTGCATACTTTCGGGTTTTACGCTTA
>JQDQ01000190.1 GCA_000747625.2 Smithella sp. SCADC | reverse complement strand
CAGACGGGCAGGCCGTTGGGGAATATTCATTTTATTAAGCGGCTGGAGAGTAAGCTAGAGAGGATTTTAGTTCCAAGAAAAGGCGGAAGGCCGAGGAAGAATAATAACTAGTATGGTGTCCCCTGATTCCGCTTGAATCGAAAAGAAACAGCCGGATATGCTATAGCATTTGGCATTCGAGTAATTCCAGAATGTACAACTAATAAAAAAGAGGAATCTTAAATAAAGAACATCATGTCAGATAACTCCGCAGACCTCATCATCCATAACGCCAACATTATAACGCTCGATCCAAAAATACGAAGCGCGGAAATGATCGCCATCAAGGGCAATACTATTCTGGCAGTGGGCGGCAAAGACGACATGAGCAGATTTAAAAGCTCGAATACTAAGGTGATTGATTGTGATGGCAAAACGGTTATCCCGGGATTTAACGATGCTCATTGCCATCCGATCCCTTTTGCCATAACCATGCGTTACGTGGATTGCTCTCCATCTAAAGTAAAAAATATTGCCGAAATTCAGGCTCGCCTTCGTCAGCATTCTGAAGGCATCTCCACAGCCAAATGGATCAGGGCGGCAAAATACAATGAGACACAGCTTGTCGAAAAACGACACCCCACCCGAAAAGATCTGGATGAAGCTACACCGAACAATCCAACCATACTGGTTCATGACTCCGGCAAACTATGCGTGCTCAACAGTCTGGCGTTGAAATTAGTGGGCATAACAAAGAATACTTCCGACCGGCCTGACGGACATATCGGTAGAAATGATAAAACCGGAGAACCTGACGGAATCATCTACGGCAGAAATGAACAGGTGGAGAAAGGCGTTCCTCCATTGGATGAGGAGGAGCTTCGGCAGGGCATCCGAATGGCCAATCATGATTATCTTTCGCACGGGATAACATCTGTTCATGATACTACCTGGTCCAATTCTCTGCGCCATTGGAAATATTTTAAGGAAATTAAAGAATCAGGAATATTAACTCCTCGTGTGACAATGTTTATCGGCAGTGACGCCGCAGAAGAGTTCCAGAAAAGTGGCCTTAATACCGGCTCCGGAGACAGGCAACTTCGTCTCGGCGGCGCCAAAATAGCTCTTGATGAAAGTACAGGCAACGATCAGCCATCTCAGGAAGAGCTGAACAGACACGCGCTTCAAGCACACAGAGCAGGATTTCAACTGGCTTTTCATGTTAATGATATCTACTCTCTAAATACGGCTCTGACTGCTTTGCAGTTCATTGTCCGGAATGATCCCAAACCCTGCTCTCGACCACGTCTGGAGCATTGCGCTTTCTGCCCTCCTGAATTTATTCCGAAGTTGAAGACCTTTCAGGCGATAGTGGCCACCCAGCCATCCTTCCTGTACTATCTCGGTGAAACATATCGCCGGGATGTTCCTGCTCAGCAAAGGGAATGGTTGTATCCTCTGAAATCTTTCCAAGATCAAGGTGTAAGGACAGCCATCAGTTCAGATTCACCCCTGTTCCCCTGTAATCCTTTCACAGGACTGTATGCGGCTATTACTCGAAAAGACAGAACAGGTTACGTTGTAACATCTCAGGAATCCATCTTTCTCTTAGATGCGCTGGCAGCTTACACTATCTGGCCCGCCTACGCCTCCTTCGAAGAGACCTCAAAGGGATCGCTCACCCCGGGCAAGCTGGCCGACCTGATAGTGCTGAGTGATGACATCACGAAAATAGAACCGGAAGAAATATTGAACACAAGAGTTGTGCTGACTATCATTGATGGCAAGGTGGCGTGGGAAGGATAGACTGGTAAAAAAAAGAGGCTTAAAGAATCTTTTCTCCAAGCCTCTTAAAAACTTATTTTTAATTTAAACTTATCTTACTTTTTAACAATCAGCGTTCCTTCATGCTCCATTTCTTTATACCATTTAGGATGCAGCATCCTTAAAACAGGTTTCTCCATATACCCGCTGATCATCGCTGAAACACTGCCGGGATTACCGATGGTGCCCAGATAAAGGTGAACAAAAAAGAAAGCAAAAATAACCATAAATCCAAATACATGCAACGGATATACCCAGTCCATAAGATTTGCCGGTAAATATGAGGGAAACCACATGAAAAATCCCGTGCCAATCATCAACAATCCAAATAAGGCTACCGTCAGGAAAAATGCTTTCTGACCAGGATTGTATTTGCCCGTCTCGGGTACATGATCCAGGTGCCATAAATATCCGCCTGCTGCTTTTATCCATTCCCAGTCCTCCGGAAATACAAATATACCCGCTTCTTTCCACCACATCAGTATCGCCAGAACCAGGCCTACTGCAAATACTACGGCTGTAATATCATGAACAGTCTTCAATCCGCCGACTCCGCCGAATATAACGCCTAATACATTAAGCTCTTTGTACATCATCCCTAATCCGGTGTAACACAAAAGAAGGCAGGATATGGCCATTAGCCAGTGTACAAATCTCTCATATAATGAAGTAACTTTAACCAGTTCTTTTTTCATACTATACACCTCCCTGCTTCTTGTTGTCTTGATCCATGTGCTCCGGATGAGGTCTATGCGGACCATGTATAAAGTAATGGAGTAACGAACCGCCCACTACACCGCCCGCGGCTAATAGACTCAGGGGCTTGAGCAGGTTTTTCCACAGCGTGACAGATTGCGGGACCTTCGGATCTTTATGGATTCCCTCGTAAATGTCAGCTTTTTCTTTCAAAACGTACATCATGTGCGTTCCGCCGACAAATTTATCGCCGTAAATATTGGCGTCGCTTCCTAGATACTGAACACGCCCTTCGGCAATTTTCATGGCTTCATCCTTATCAGCCCATTTGAGAGCGCCGGTGGGACAAGCCTTGACACAGGCCGGAGGCAATTTATTGGTTATTCTGCTTTCGCACATGTCGCATTTGTAAACCTTTTCCGTCTTTTTGTCGTACTTGGGAACTTCAAACGGACAAGCCGAAACACATTCCTTGCAACCGATGCATTTTTCTCTGTCCATGCTCACGGTTCCGAATTCTTTATTGTAATGAAGAGCGCCGCTGGGGCAAACCGTCACGCAGGCCGCGTTAGTGCAATGCATGCAAGCCTCTTTGCGGAACAGCCATCTGACATCGCCTTCCGGAGCCACATAATCCTGAAAGTGGATGATCATATAAGTGTTTGTCTGCAAAGTAGGCGGATTCTGATAAGTGCCTGTATGTTGCGTTTGACCGGCTTTAAGACCATTCCATTGCTTGCAGGCCAGTTGGCAGCCACGGCAGGCTGTACATTTCGAAGCATCGTATAGTTTAATTTTCTCTGTCATCTTACTTCACCCCCTTCTTTACTACATTGACCATGAAGGCTTTGCTCTCCGGTATCATGGTGTTGGCGTCACCGATTGTCGGCGTTAAAAGATTCGCCGCGTCACCGGTGGTGAACACCTCGGCTTTCTTGTCGCCGGGATCGTATTTCCGGTCTTTAGTTGTAATCCAGCCGAAATGCCAGGGTATGCCGACTTCATGAATTGTGTTACCGTCTATTTCAAAAGGTTTAAAGCGCGGAGTAACAATTGCTGTACATTCTACTTCGCCACGTGCAGAACTTACAACGCACTTATCGCCACTGGCAATACCTCTTTGTTTGGCTAATTCCAAACTCATTTCCACAAACATGCCCGGTTGCATTTCCGCCAGCCACGGACACCATCGCGTGAGAACTCCTGTCTGCCAATGCTCGCTGACACGGTATGTCGCGCAAATGAAGGGGAAGCGCGGATCGCAGCTTCCGACACCGGAATACACATCCAGATCGGAACCGACTCCCTTTTTATCAAATCGTTTGATGGCCGGATTATTTTTCTGCGGTGACATCAGGTTTCTCTCCACCGGACACTCCAGTGGTTCGTAATGCTCGGGGAAAGGACCATCGGCCAGGCCCGGTCCATAGAGAGATGCCACACCGTCCGGTTTCATGATGAAAGGCGGCCGGCCTTTGCCGGGATTGCCGGCGCCGTCAGGGACATCACCCTTCCATTTTTCTTCTTTCGGATCCCACGTAATAACTGCACGGCTGGCATCCCATGGTTTGCCGGTTGGATCAACCGAAGCTCCGTTGTAAATGATGCGGCGATTCAGCGGCCAGCACCAGGCCCATTCGGAATAAAGTCCCAGACCTGTCGGATCGGCTTGTCCGCGGCGCATGGGCAGAATTCCTTTTTCCTTATCTACGGAACCGCAATAGACCCAGCAACCTGATGAAGTGGAACCGTCATTCTGCAGCCAGGCAAAAGTGGGAACCAGATCACCTTTCTTGAATTCTTTGAACTCGCCCTTTTTGGCCGGATTTTCAATTTTTTTGTCTTCCAGGAAGAAGCCATTGATTTCTTTGGCCACTGTCCGCGGTTCATAGACGAATTCATGGCCGACGTGTTTTCCATAAGGCCAGGTCATTTTGGTGATGGCCGTCGCGTTGGGACCGCCCTGTTTCAAATAGAGTGCTTTCACTTTAAAGAAGAGTTCACTCATGATATCACCATCCGGCTTGGAATCCCCATAAAAAGGAATAGCTTTATAACGCCACTGTTGCAGACGTCCGCTGTTGGCGATACTGCCTTCCTTCTCCACAGAAGAAGCACAGGGCAGCATGAAAACTTCGGTCTTGATTTTCGCCGGATCCATTCCCGGACCTCGCCAGAAAGAACCGGTTTCGTTATCAAACAGATTGACGTTGACCATCCAGTCGAGCTTGGTCATGGCCTGGCGGGTTTTGTTGGAGTGAGCGCCGCTGCATGCGGGATTCATACCCCAGGCGAAGAAACCGGTGAATTTGCCTTTGTACATCTGGTCAAAGATCATCAGCCAGGAATGATTGGCGCCGTCGTCAATCTTGGGCAATGTATTATAAGCTTCATCGATAGTCATATTCGTGCCATACATGGAACGCAGGAAACTGGCGACGTATTTGGGTTTATTCTTCCACCAGTTAAGAGAGTCTTTTTCCTTTGTTTTGGGCGTCTGTTTATCATTATAGGTTGCCAGATCCTTCAGGGAGCCGGTCGGAGTGTTCAGATAGCCGGGCCAGATGTGGAAAAGCAGACCGTGGTCAGTGGAACCCTGAACGTTTGATTCACCTCTCATTGCCGCGATTCCGCCGCCCGCTATACCCATGTTGCCCAGAAGCAACTGAATAATGCACATCGTTCTGATGTTCTGCACGCCTACTGTATGCTGTGTCCAGCCCATCGCGTAAAGTTCAACGCCCGCCTTGTTGGGCTTGCCTGTTGTTCCGTAGAGCTTATAGACTTCAATCAGTTTTTCCTTGGGTGTTCCGGTAATCCGGGAAACAATCTCCGGCGTGTAACGTGAATAATGCTTCTTCAAAAGCTGGAAAACACAGTTTGGATCTTTAAGTGTTTTGTCTTTCTTGATTACGCCTTCGGCATCCGTCTGATAACCCCAGGTATCTTTTTCATACTTGCCGTCTTTCAGGCCGGAGAAAACACCGTTATTTTGTCCTGGAAGTTTCAGCGCCGGATTTACCAGAAATGAGGCGTTGGTGTAATTAAGAACATACTCTAAATGAAATAGTTGTTTGTCTAAAATATATTTAATCATGCCGCCCAGGAAAGCGATATCGGTTCCTGAACGAAGAGGAGCATAAAGGTGCGCTTTAGCCGCCGATTGTGTAAAGCGTGGATCAACGCAGATTATCTTTGCTCCGCGTTTATCAACAGCTTCCTGAATCCACTTGAAGGAGACCGGGTGATTGGAAGCGGGATTGCTTCCCATAATCAAAAATACGTCACTGTTTTTAAAATCATTCCAGTGATTGGTCATTGCGCCGCGTCCGAACGACTCTGCCAGAGCCGGTACAGTTGGACTGTGTCAGATACGGGCCTGATGTTCAATATAGACCAGACCCAACCCCCTTAAGAATTTTTGGTACGTGTAGCATTCTTCAAGATCCATTGCCGCGCTGCCGACAGAAGCAATGCCTTCAGTGCGATTGACAACTTCGCCCTTGTCGTTGACTTTCTTGAAGCTCGCGTCACGGCTTTTCTTGATGTTCCTGGCAATCTTATCCAACGCCCATTCCCATTCGACTTCTTTCCATTCTTTGGCGAAAGGCGCTCTGTAAAGGGGTTTGCCTAAGCGGTTTTCATTGACGGCCATCTGGTAAATCGAACCGCCCTTACTGCACAGCGCGCCTCTGTTGATGGGGCTATCGGGATTACCTTCTGTGTTGATAACCTTGCCGTCACGTACGGATACGATGATACTGCATCCAACGGAACAATACGGACAAACGGTGGTGGTTTCTTTAGCATATTTGATTTTCAGCTCTTGAGCGTGCGCTGATATGGGCTTAAGACTAATGCCCAAACCACTGACCGCTGCAATAGCGCCGGAAATCTTCAAGAAACCTCTTCGGCTGACGTTCATTGATTGTAATCTCCTTTCCTCAAAATTTACACTTTATGCTTTTGTTTATATTTGAATTTTAAAATCAAACAGCAAAACCTGACTTTCCTCAATATGACCGATAGTCAAAATTTGCCTAGGTATAGCTTTTCCGCAAACCAATGTCAACTTTTTTGTGTAATTATATTTAATAATTTCAATTAGTTATGTCATTTATGACATAATGAAAAAATGATAATTATATTGAACAAATAAGATATATCCTTTAAATTTATCGTGTAAATATGGACAAATGCTCTTCGACGGTGTAGTAAAAAGACGCTATGCTGTGATAATAGATGATGAAAGGATTTTTGTTTTGGAAGACACAATTTACGAAGAACTAAATGTAGGCGAGATCACCAGAGACAAAAATGGTTGCCGTGTTTCTGATACCAGTAAAAAGGTAATCGCTGAAATATCTCTGAAAGTCGTCGTCAACGGAACGGAACTCGTCTCGGTTCTTTGTATGAATCAGTATCAGGAAGAACTGGCACTGGGTTTCCTTTACAACGAAGGAGTTATTAATTCTTATTCGGATATCGAAAATATTTATTTCAACGACAAGATGCTGGCGGTTATCATCAACCTGAAAGAAGGAGTAATAATCGACCGGCAGGAAAGCTTAAGAAGCATCACCTCCGGCTGCGGCAAATGTTATACCTACATCAATCCATTGAAGCAAAGCCAATACAAAGCTGTTGAGAGCAGCGCAACTTATTCGATTAACACTATTCTGAATTTGATGAATGATTTTATCACCAGATCGGAAATATTCGCCAACGTTGGCGGAGTACACAGTGTGCTGTTTCATACCGCCGATTATGAGATTCTGATTGAAGATATCGGCAGGCATAACTGTTTTGACAAAATAACCGGATTGATGCTGAAGGAAAACAAGCTGGATTTATTCAGTCAGGGAGTTGTCTTCGTATCGGGTAGAATATCTTCTGAAATCATGACGAAAATTATCCGGATGGGTGTTCCGGTTTTAGTTTCAAAATCTACCCCCACCACCGCCGCCGTCAAATTGGCGATTCAGCACAACGTAACCTTATTAGGATATGTCCGCGCCAGCGGTGGATACATTTACAGCTGTCGGGAAAGATTAGTTTCCTGACTTCTTATTAATCAGCTTCACAAAACGCAGATAAGGCCACAACACTGCTATTCTCCCCCATACAGAAATAATCAGTGCCTCTTATTGACTGGCTATTTTTCTTCTCCACTCACTTTGCCGTGTCTCTCTTCTATATATTTGCTGCCGGTCAATCCTTCTTTACGGGCCTGTCCGACCTTGAGGAATTTCCCCACTAGAAGCATGTGTTCTTCCTCGGGCAATTCCTGATATTTTACCTCATCTAAAAAACGCCCCACGGTGCTGGCAATAACTTTCTGCCGTTCCCGGTCACCCGCATGGTTGACTATGGCAACCGGAGTGTCCTGCGGATAATGTCGTTTGAGTTGTTCAAAGAGCAGCGGATAATTCAGATGCATGGTGTAAAATATCATGGAGGTTTGTGTTTCCATCAACTTCTCGTTGGTGTCGGCGCGACCGGCCCAATCCGCCATGGTCAGGATAACCGAACTGGTATCCCATCCATAAGGAGGGCTCATTTTAACCGCCGCACTGGCCGCTTGGAAAGCCCCGACTCCGGGAATAATTTCCGAAGGTATATCTTTGGGCAACATCTCCAGGAAATAGGTAATACCGTATATCATGGGATCGCCCCACTGTAGTGAGGCGACATTTTTACCCTTGGCCACGGCGTCTTTTATTTTATCGATTATTTCCTGGCGATACCTGGCCATGCGCAGGGCTTTTTCTTTTACTGCCTGCTTTTTCAACTTTTGAGGATCAATGCCGTAAAACATCTGGCTAGTATGACCCAAAAACCAGGCTTCCTTTCCGGCGATAAGATCTTTCCACGCGGCCTTATCCCATTCTTCCGAGAGGATGACGATATCGGCTTGTTTGACACATTGCACCGCGCGGATCGTCATAAGGTCCGGTGTTGTGCCCATTCCAACGATGGAGAACTTACCTGAAGCCGCAAAGACAGCGCCTGATAAAAGAAAAAGGGAAAGCATCACTCCCCAAAAGATAATCCAACAATGATTCTTATTTGACATTTTTCTTCTCCTTTTTATTTTGTACAAATTTTTATAAACTGATTACTCCAGGCGATAAACGATGGGGATGACAAGTTGAGCTTCAACGGGTGGCTTGGGAAACGGAGCGGTGTCCTTTACGGACTCTACGGCGCTCTTATCCAGCATTGCAAAACCTGAACTTTTGATAATCTTGAATTCTCTGACTAAACCGTCGGCCGTGATGATAAAGGAAAGAAGAACCTGCCCTTGCCAGCCCATCCGCCTTGCCGTATCAGGATAACTTACATTCCGGAGAATCTTATCCCGGATATAGGCAAAGTTTTCGTTTAAATATTTTGCCCTGGCCGCTTCTTTTCCACCAGCCGCATTGACCATACTTGAACTTGCACTCGATCCTTCTTTGGCCGCATCCGCGATTCCGGAAGAACCTTCCCTTACCGCCCCTGAATTATTTTGCATTCCAATTTGCACCGGGTCTTTCTCCTGATAGCGAGTTTCCGGAAATTTCATCGCCGGAGGTGCTTGCAGAACAGGTAATATTTTGGGACTTTCTTCGATCATTCGGGGAGGTTCTTTTTCCTTTAAGCTTTCACGGGATGCGGGATTTATTGATTTTATTTTAATAACGGGCACAGGTGAAGGCTCTTCCGTCTTCTTGACAGCACCCACAGGTTCCCGCAAATCAAAATTCAAAACTGTCGTCTTTTTATATGGACCCATGAAGGTGCCGCAGATGATGACCAGGGCAATTACCACGCCATGCAGCAGAAATGATATCTGGAACGCCTTGAACTGGTAATTCATTTTCCTTCCTCGGTCTGAAGACTGATGCGGGTAAATTCCAACTCCTTGATGATGTCCAGAACGCTGACAAAGTTTTGTAGGCTGATACTGCGATCCGCCCTGATCAGAACAGGAACTTTTTTATTCATGGCTCCCAGATCGGTTTTTAATTCTTCCAGAGATACAGGCATGGCATTCAAATAAATGTTTCCGGCCCGGTCGATTTCTATCGTCTGGGTTTTCAGGACCTCGCCAGCGTAAGCTTTGGCTTTGGGCAGATCCATCGGAATCATTCCGCTGGCGATAAAAGAAGAGGTGGTCAGCACAATGGTCAGAAGCACCAGCATGACATCCACCATAGGAATGACATTGATATAATCAAACTCTTTTTCTTCCATGATCGATCTCCCAGGTCATGAGCAGAACCTTAACTTTTCTCAAAAGAAAATTATATAGAGACACGGCGGGAATGGCCACCAGAAGGCCGATGGCCGTGGCTTTCAGGGCGAGGGCCAAACCGGCCATGATTTTGCCGGTGTCCATAAAACCTTCTTTCCCGATCATATAAAAAGTAAGCATAATGCCCAGAACCGTTCCCAGCAAACCAATATACGGGGCATTGCTGCCGATGGTGGCAATGAGGTGAATCTTTTTTGTTAACTCAAGTTCCAGACTTTTTTTATCCGGGAAGTCATTCAGTTTTATATGTCTAAAATAATAAAATCTTTCGATGGCAATCCCTATAGCAATAATGCTTAAGAGAATTAAAAATCCTATTATTCCATAATCGATGACAACTCTAAGCCATTCCATTTTTTCCCTCGCACTGAATTCAGGAGTCAGAACCTAAAAAATAATTTTTCACAGATTCTGACTCCTGATATCGGAAATTTCTTAACCTTTAAAATTTTACCGAAAGCCCTGCCCAATAACTTCGTCCCGGAGCAGGATAACCGACTTCCGGTTCGTAGTTTTTGTCGAAAATATTTCTAACAGCCATATAGGCCTCAAAATATTTCAGGAAAGGCTGAGTAATTTTGGCATCAAATATCGTATAATCGCTCGCCTCGAGCACGGCTGTTGCTGAACTTTGAGGAGTCGGTAGTTCAGAGTACGTCTTTGCAACATAAGTCATGTCGAAATTGAGCTTGGTCTTAATCACAGGAATCTGGTACTGCATAGCAAAATCCACTTTATGTCTGGGGACATAAGTTACATCGTCAGTCACCTTGCCGTCACTCCGGTTTTCGGCTTCTTCATAAGTATAGTCGACCCGCAGGGTCAGACCATCAAGCGGGTTAACCTCAGCATTCACCTCAACGCCGTACAGCGAAACTTCCCCTACATTGTAAAGCAATTTACCGGTCCAAGCTGGACCACCTTTGCAAATCATGTCGGCAACATCATAATAGAAAAGTGATAGTCCGGCTTTGGCGAAAGTAGAGATGGGACGCGATACTCCCAGAGTGTAATTCCAACTTTCCTCCGATTCCAGCGCGGGATTTCCCCCTTTTTTGGCACTGCTGTAAAGCTCGTTGAGCGTCGGGAAACGGGTCTTGTGGGCCACAGAACCAAATATTTTCGTGGCGTCGGAGAAAGTATAGGTCAAGCCCACCATCGGATTAAAAGCATGGTCATTGGTGGGGGTGTTTTCGGCCATATGATCGAATTTCGATTTGTCAATTGTGTCAAATACGGTTGTTTCGGTTTTGTCCACATCAAACCAGTCGTAACTGACACCGGCCACAACCGATAAATTTTTAATCAGGTTGAATTCATTTTCCAACCCCACAGAACCGGTATAGGATTCTGATTCCTCAAAAGGCAGGTAATCGTCATCTCGCTGCTGATGATTATCTTTTTTGTAATGAACAGCCATTCTTACAATGTCCCAATTGACCGGTTGATAATCGGTAAAGAAAGACGCGCCCAAAATGTAATCTTTATAGGTGCTGTCTGCCAGTTCAGTTGAGTAGGTCTCATCTGTATAAGAAACCAGATCATCATTATGGTGGTGATAAAAAAGCTTGGCCTTTAAGGTTACTTTATCAGTAACCTTTTGCTTGGCATCAAAGTCAACTCCCCAATCTTTATACTCCGGCAGTCGGGCAAAATTAGTAAAATAGGGCTTGCTGTTAATGTACTGCAGACTTTCTATTGAAGGAGCCCAGGCTTTATCTCTGTCCAGATAATGAAAATTCAGGTAATACTCGGAATCTTTTGTGGGTTCTATTCCGACCTTAACCCAGAAATTATTACTCTCATAATCCGAATTGACCCGTTCGCCTTTATCCTGCAAAACCCTGTAGGTAGTTCCACCCGGTTTTTTGTTTATTGCGGTCTTTCTCGGTTCAAAATCGTCAGACAGATCATAGCCATTCGATTTCGCATATGTGTAATTCAACCAGTAATTGAATATCCCTTTCTTCATGCCGTGCGTGGCGGATGCCCGGTAGGTATCGTTTTCCGACATTTCAAATGAGGCGCTGGTATAGGGTTTATCGGAAGGTTTTTTAGTGATAACATTAATGACTCCGCCCAGGCCGTTGGCTCCATAGAGGACGGAAGCCGCGCCCTTGGTGATTTCTATTTTGGCAATATTTTCCGTAGGAATCTGGTTCAAATCCAACGAGCCATATTTTGTTTCATAATAGGGCACCCCATCAATTAAAATCAGAAGCTGGCTTTGATTAAAGCCATGGATAGAAACATTGGGCGTATTCTTCGCTCCAGTGGTTACACGAACTCCGGGAGCACTGAATAAGGCCTCGGCCAGGGTTTTGCTGTTGGTAGCCTTGATATCCTCGGCGGTAATTTCGTTGACAACCGCCACTTCTCTGACCCTGGCTTTTTCCGCCGAAACGACCACTTCACCCAGGTTATAGACCTCGAATTCCCTGGCTGGCTTGGTGGCAGACTCCTCAGCCCAGCCGATGTTAAACAAAAACAAAACAAACACACATAGCGTTAAAAAAATTAATTTCTTCTTCCTCTTCATGTTTTTCCTCCTTTTATTGGTTTATTGGATTTTATCCAAAAGAAATAAAACGGTAATCCCGACACGGTTAAGAGAAGTCCCACCAGTGATGTCGAAGGCTTTTCCATAAAAATTTGTTGGCTGATCCAGAGATAAGCAACGATAAATAAAATGGGAACAATCGGATAGCCAAAAGTTCGGTAAGGCCTGAGCAGTCCCGGCTTTTTCCGGCGCAGGATCAAATGAGCGGCGCCGGTGGTAATGGAGACGATGAGCATGATAAAAACAACATAGCTTAAAAGCTGGTTGAACGTTCCCAGACAGACCAATACAACGGACAGAACGGTCTGACTTAAAATGGCCAGATGAGGGGTATTAAACCGGTGATGGAGTGTCTTTAAAAAAGACCAGAATATTTTATCCTCGGACATGGCGTAAAAGATTCTTGATCCGGCCATGATTGTGGCGTTGATACTCGAACAAATAGCCAGAATGATGGCCACGGAAATCACCGTCGAGATCGCGGGATTAAAAAGAGCGGCAGCGGTAGCCTGTCCGGCATTGATCGCCCCCGCAAGTTCGCTAAGAGGCAGAGCGTAAAGATAAGTGACATTGATCAAGGTATAAAGGATTCCAACAATGGCTGTGCCCAGAAGCAGAGAGAGAGGCAGATTTCGCTCCGGTTTTTTGATTTCGCTGCCCAGATAGGCCGAGGCGAACCACCCGCTGTAAGTGAAAATAATGGCGATCATCGCGGAGCCGAAAATTTTGGAAAAAGGAAGGGGTTGTGAGGAAAGAACAGTGAAATGGTCCCAACTGCCTTTTCCCCAAATGAGGCCGCCGGCAATAAAGGCGACAAGAATTACTAAAGAGCCTAAAGTAAAAAAATCCTGCGACGTTTTGCCCCAGCGGATGCCCCGATAATTAATCCAGGAGAAAAAAAAGATTGTTCCCAATGCCAGTCCCTTTTCCAATAAGGGATCATTCAGGATCAACAGGGGTTTTAAATAGCTGACCAGAGCCAGCGACAGGGCGGCAATGGAACCGGGAATAATGATCCAAAAATTGACCCATCCCAGGAGAAATCCGGCCCAATGTCCGTAACCGGCTTTTAAGAATTGATAATCTCCCCCGGCTTTGGGGAACATCCCGGCCAACTCGGCATAGGTTAAGGCTCCAAAGAATGTAATGAGTGCTCCCAGGATCCATATCCCGATAAAAAACAATGGATGAGGAAGTTCTCCCGCCAGAAAGCCGCTGGTGGTGAATATTCCCGCGCCGACCACATTGCCGACGACCAGCAGGGTGGCGTCTGATAGATTCAATTCCCGTTTGAGTTGCATGCCTCAGCTTCCTTTATTCCAGACAGGAACCGGCATAGATCATCCCCAACCAGGATTCCTTTTCTTCGTTTTCTTTATCAACCGCTTCCATCGCCTTCTCTAAAGTGGTTTTGATCAAACGCTTGCTGTTGGAATAGCCGGCACGGATGGCAAAGGTCACCGGGGTGGCGCCTGGATAATATTTTTTCAAGAGCGGAATAAGATTTTCAATCTCCCGGAGTCCCATAAAAATGGCCAGTGTGTCGCCATTACCGGCCACGGACTTTATTAGAGTGGGGTTTTCTTTTAATGCCCGGGGTGAGGATAAAACAATCGACCCCTTGCAGGCCATTTCCCTGCCGATCAGGGCATTGGCGGCGTTGAAGGCGCTGACGCCGGGGATATATTGCTTCTCGTGATCCGCAAACGCGGCATTGATTCCGCGGAAACCGCCGTAAATCGTCGGATCGCCATATTCCAGAAGGGCGACGGATTTTCCCTGATTCAGCGCTTCGCGGATTATCCCGGCGGCTTTTTCCACCCTTTGAGCTTTTAATTTTTCGCGTCCGGGATGGGATAATTCTTTGTGTTCGCTCTCCTCAGCGGATTTGGGTATCAATTTAAAAGGATCAAAGAGCACCGGGCGATGGCCGATATAAAAAGCATAGCGTTCGGCAATGTCTTCGGATGCGACCACGGCATCGGTTTTGTTCAGATAATTTAAAGCCTCCAACGTTATCAAGCTGCTGTCGGCGCAGCCTACACTGATGATGTAGACCTTGGGGGATTTTTTTAAATTGATGACCTCGATGTTTTCGATACCTTTCACATTGCGGTCGGAAGACAAATCGTGCGGTATATGCAGCGTAAATCTGCCTTCTTTTCCCGCCTTTTGATTATCGTTTCCGTCGGCAATCAGAATCCGTTCTCCCGCCGGGTCCAGAAACAATTCTCCGAAGGACAGGGCGGCGCGGTAGCCGTCGGAATGGGTCACCAGATAAACCGTATTGATCTCCATCGCCGCCCCGGCAATTTCCAGCATTTTGGCCAAAGGCACACCGCTGACCTGCTGTAAACCATGATATCCTTTCAATGATCCCGTTACTTTAATCACGGCATTAGTATGAGGCCAGTTTGTCAGATCGGAAATTGTCAGAGGCGTTTTAACCGCACCGTTAACGGTAAATGAGGTAGGGGATTGACCGTCGTCATTCCGGTTTTTCATCGACGGATTTAACACAAGCACCTCGATGGAGGCGATGGTTTCCAAGGAACGGTCGGCATACAAATCGTTGGCCACGATCAGCTTGGGAAATCCTATAGGTCTCGCCAGCAAATTCCCCCACTTCTCACGGCCCTGGGGCAGTTCGGGCATCACCGGCTCGGCGGCAAAGGCAACGATGATATCACCGGAATTCCGGTAAAATATTTCCCCCCAGGAAAAGACCGCCTGTTTTCCAACGATGTTCCGGACAATGACAACCACATCCAGAGACTTTGGAAAGGCGCTTTCTTCTTTGTGTATGCCGGCCAGTTCCAGAAGTGAACGCAAAGGAACCCCTTGATAATTGAAGGCGCCGGAATAGTTCTTCCCGCTGTCCACTTCATTAAGACGGACATGGATTGACTGAAATCTGTTAAGATCTTCCGGAGTCAAACGGATTGACTGCCTGACTGCGCCGGAGATACTGAAGCCCGCAGAAGTGCCTGCCCCCCACCCCTTCGCCTGCAAACCGAAAAGCAAAAAGAAACAACAAAGCCATACTAAAATATTTTTTCTCATCCGGTCAGTCTCCTCCTCAGGTTTTTTTTCTTTGCGGGAAATACCAGAACAGCAGCAGGCAGAGAATCGCAAAACACATGATAACCAGCGCCACACCGGGATCTTTCTTTATAACCAGTTTTAATTCCGGACTCGCCGCTTTTTCTTGTGAATGCTTTTTTGTAAAAACATCCAGATGAATACTCATTCCCTGCCAGTATATCGGATTCAAAACCCGCAAATCTCTTGTCTCTGACTTTTGCGGACTCTGAAGCTTCAGCACGACGCTGCACTGCTTTAATGCACCTTCAAAGACCACAGGCGTTGTATAATGTTCAATTTCCCGGCTAACCACTTCTATGCTGTTGCCCCGAGGCAACACGATTTGCTGATTTAAAGTAACCGGCACATTCTGTTCATCGACCGCAATCAGACTGAAAAAATGTCCGGCCAAAATGATGACAAAACAAAGATGAATCAGGGATGGGGAAATTTTTACTGAAAAAGCACGGAATCCGGATTGTTTTCTCTGCGGCCAGAGTTGAGCTATTCTTTTGCAGGCACAGACAAACGTGTTTAGTCCCAGAAAAAATGCCAGAACAAATAAAAGAACAATCCACCAGCTCTGACCTGGTTGATATTGTCCGTATTGAATAAACCAGTTCTGAACGAGGGAATGATTGAGCGATTTAAATAAAGCCGGATTAAACTTGATATAATAAGCGCCGGCGGCCAGATTTAAAGAAACGGCAAAGATGAGCCAGAAATTGACTTTGATATCTCCGCAGAAATCCCGGATTCGTTTGACCATCGCGTCTATCCTCCTATCTTCGGGAAACTGAAAGCGCTTAGTTGAGCGCTGTAATTAAAAACAAGGAGGAGCGTTGCGCCACCCAGGGCAAACCAGGATTCATGTCTGGAGTTCCAGGCCGGGAAATACCTTAAGTGCAAAACAGCGGCATAATAACACCAGATGGAAGCGGACTGGAGATGTTTGGCGCTCCAGTGCATCGGAAGAGACCAACCCAGATAGGCCCAGTAAGCCCCGACGACCTGCGAAATACTGTAAAAAATAAATCCCGCGGCTATTAAAGAATTAAAAAGTTTATCCTGATCTTTCCCCCTTAAATGGAAGAAAGCGAACCAGGCCCCCAGAAGAAAACAGGCCTGAGCGATGATATCGATGCTGTAATATACGGACACAAGGATCGTTTGATGCTGTGGACCGGGAGGCATAATTCCCCGGGGAAGAAACAATCCCAGCGTGGAAAAGAAGCAAACGGGAATAATCATCGAATGAATGATCGTTTTATTCTTTTCATCTTTGGAAAAGAATCGCATCACCAGACAGATGGCCGCCATCGACCAGGGCAGGAAATAGTTTGCATCAAAAACAGGATCGACAAACCAGACGCCCAGCGACAAGCCTCTGCTTATTTGGTAAAGGGTATGCGAAATAAAACCGATGAGAAAAATACAGAAGCTTATTTTAGGCCGATGGCAAAGATAAGAAACCAAACCGGACAGATAAAAGCCGATAGCAATCGGAAAGGCATACTGAAAAATAAAATTAATCACTTGTGATGTACCACTGAATTTAAACGATGAGCTGAATTTAAAAAACAGTCAAAAACCTCCTGAAATATCTATGCTTCAATAAACATATGCTTTGCTTAGCATATATGTCTCAATAGACATATATGTCAAGAGAAAACTAAATGCCATTTGAAAAAATTGTTTTATGGTGCGGATTACTTCAGATGGTAATGGGAAAAAAGATAGATTATAAAATTTTCACACTATTTCATAATTAGATTAACAGTATATCACCTTATGCAGATAAATATTCAGTAATTATATAATCATATCACTTGCCGGACGCAACGTTAATTTTGCTCAAAAAACGTCTTGACTAACAGTCATTGATAGTATATGTTTTTAGAAACATATGTTTATTATGGCATATAAGTATGAGCTTTGCAATGGCAATTTAACTAGGACATACAACACTTTTCGTCCCCTTGTCTATTCTCCATTTGTCAAAGCAACCATTATAAAATGCTGAATTTTCAAAACCTAATGAGGAACAAAAATAAGGAGACTATCTGCAATCTGATTGCAGTGTCTAATAAAATGGAGGAACCGGAAAATGAATGTAACTGCAAAAACGTATCAAAAGGGAGAAATCCCCGGCGTCATAGCCATCAAGGCATCCGAATGCAAAGGATGCGATGCCTGTAAACGCCACTGTCCGACCGGAGCCATTACAGGTATGTTCGGCGCGACACACAGTATCGATGTTGATCTGTGCCTGAGCTGCGGTCAATGTCTTGTTAATTGTCCGTTCGGCGCACCCTACGAAACATCGGATGCCGTGGACGCAGTCATTGCCAAATTGGGAGATAAGAGTGTAACGGTTGTCGGAATTATCGCACCCGCCGTGCGCGTTGCCATCGGCGAAGAATTCGGCATGCCCGTCGGTTCGCTGGTGACCGGAAAACTCTACGGTGCAATGAAAAAAGCGGGAATGGAAATTTTCGACAACAATTTTGCCGCCGATTTGACCATCATGGAAGAAGGATCGGAATTCATCTTACGGGCGCGTCATGCCGTTTTCGGTGAACAAGGCGAAAAAGGCGAGCCCATCGGCCCCCTGCCCCAATTTACATCCTGCTGTCCGGCATGGGTTCGATTCGTGGAAACGCAGTATCCGTCGTTGATACCCCATTTATCCACGGCAAAATCACCCCAGCAGATGGCCGGACCCGTCGCCAAAACTTATGGAGCAAAAGTCCTGGGAAAACCGGCTGAAAAAATCTACACGGTCGGCATTATGCCGTGTACGGCCAAAAAAATTAGAGGCATCACGTCCAGAATTCAAGAGCGCTTATGAGTATCATAAACATCTTGGTCAAGCAAAGGGTGAACCTTATCCGGATGTGGATGTCGTCCTGACAACACGCGACCTTGCCCGTCTGTTTAAGAAAATGAAAATCAATCTGGCCAAAGAGCAGGACTACACGCCTGAAATCCTTTTCGCGGAATATTCAGGCGCCGGAACGATCTTCGGCAACACGGGCGGCGTCATGGAAGCCGCCGTCAGAACGGTTTACGCGGTCATTACCGGGAACGAACTTACGGACGTCGAGTTCAAGCCGGTGCGTGGATTAAAAGGGGTCAAGAGCGCTTCGGTTACGCTCAAGGACAGCAAATACAATAAAGAGGTAACTATTAACCTGGCAGTGGTTCACGGCATAGCCAGAAATCTGAAACCCGTCATTGATCAGGTTCTTGCGGGAACTTCCCCTTATCACTTTATCGAAGTCATGAACTGTCCCGGAGGATGCATTAACGGCGGCGGGCAGCCTATTCAGAAAACAGGCTCTTCCTGGGTTGATGCCATCCGTCCCTGGTTTGCCTGGAAATAACTAATTAAAGGAGAATAATTATGTCTGACCAAGATTACAAATATATTGAAAATCCGCTTCAAGTGAGACTCGTAGAGAGTTTCTCACCATTACGGGAATCGTTACCGCGTTTCTGGCCCTGCCGGCCATATGGATCAGATCAGTAGCGGCATCGAGTAACGATTATATCAAAGCGCGCACAAAGAATCTTTATCAGGATGACATTAAATCCAAGATTCGTGTCAGCCACGCGAACAAGTCCGTAGCCCGTTATTACAAGGAATTCGGCGGAAAGCCCTTGAGCCATCTGTCCGAAGAACTACTGCACACAAAATACATTAACAGAACGAAAGCTCTATCTTAATATGGAGGTTTATTAGTTATGCACAGCAACAATATGATTTTAAAGCACCCTTTGAGCGTAAGAATATTTCATTATCTGCTGGTTATCAGCTTTATCCCTCTGGCGTTAACCGGTTTGATTCTTTTTTTTAAACCTTTTACGGAAGGCGCGATGAATTTAACCATGCATATTCATATTGCCGC
>JQDQ01000189.1 GCA_000747625.2 Smithella sp. SCADC | reverse complement strand
TAACTTGCCCGGAAACTCAGCCTTGTATGCTGTTTCTGTTCGTTGGCTCATAGTTTTGCACTCCGGCTTCCTTCGGACGATCTCTCACGATTTCGCCCTTGCCTTCGGCTAATACTTTTGTTAATGTCCAACTACTTTTAACATTAACAGGATTCACGTATAGGGGACTTACACCCCATAAGTTCACGCCCATGCCGGGCGTACACAAGGGCAATACAGCCGATCGCTGCGCTCCGGCTGATTTTTTCGTTGGCCGAAAAAATCGATTTGACATAGTCTACAATGTGGATTAATATAGCTATAAAAAGCCACATTATAGAGGTGCGATATGAGAACCATTCAGATGACACTTGATGATGATCTTGTCACAGCGGTGGATCGCGTTTCAAAGGAACTCCAAACAAGTCGTTCTTCTTTCGCAAGAAAGGCGCTTCGTGACGCCCTTGCGCGCTACAGTCTTGAGCAACTAGAACGTAAGCATCGCAGGGGGTACGAGCGATACCCAGTTGCCGCCGATGAGTTCTCAGCTTGGGAAACTGAGCAGGCTTGGGGTGATGAATGAAACACGGTGAAATACGTTGGTACAAGTTCATACCGCCAGATAAAAAGCGGCCAGTTCTAATCCTGACCCGAGATTCTGTGTTGGAATACCTTGGAGAAGTAACAATCGCTCCCATCACAACTACAATCCGTAATATACCCTCTGAGGTATTTCTCTCGAAAGCTGACGGCATGCCCCAGGATTGTGCTGTCAATTGCGATCACTTGCAGACTGTTTCAAAGGGGAAGATTGGGGCATTGATCACATTTTTGCCTCTGCACAAAATGGTTGAAGTTGGGCGTGCAATACGTTTTGCCCTCGATATTTAAGATAGGCGCGGCCAACAATTGCATCCAGCCGACGCCGGGTGCCTACGATGGATTTCCGCTTATTTTGTGGCGGCGTCGGCTGATGCCGGGCGCGATTATTCCCTCGCGCGCTGACTCGCGCTCGGGAACAATCGGCTGGAGCGGAAGCCTGTAACAGGCTCGGCTCAGCCAGGCGTTGGCCAAAGATACAAAGATAAATAGATCGAAAGATAAGATACCAGAACGGTGCCGTTATTAGACCAAGGAGAAATGACCAATGTTCTTTAAACTCGGTGAATATACGCTTGCTACTTTCTTCGGAGTTCTTATCTCTCTTATTGTCAGTCACTTCCTCTCTAAAGACAGAGACCGGGAAACCCATAAGGCTATCGCTTTTCATGAAGCTGCCACGAAGTTTAGACATTCTTTTGATGATGTTCTCCTTAATATCGAAGAGGGACAACACTCCACCCATGAATTGTTGAGAAACTTCTTCCTGCCCCACAAGGTTAGTTACTGGCATTTTAAATACTTCTTCAACCCCGATAGCAAAGACATGAAAAAGGGGACAGATTTATTTTCTTCAGGGCTTGTTTCCTCGCGCCTGGTATGGCCTCTGCTGACTCC
>JQDQ01000188.1 GCA_000747625.2 Smithella sp. SCADC | reverse complement strand
AAAGGCGATAGGGTTGCTACTCTTTTGCCCACTTCAATTCAATTTGTTATCGCGGATTATTCGCTTGATAAACCCAAAAGCTACGAACCGCTGAAAATAAACAACGCTTACTGGATGGCTGATCTGATTGCCAAAGCAGCGCCCAATCCACCTGATGTAAAATTTGATGTGGAAAAAGATCTGGAACTGATTCTTTTCACTGGCGGCACAACGGGTCTTCCTAAAGGTTGCATGTTGACACACCGTAATGTTTTCGCGAACACCATCCAGAATGCCAATGCGATGGGCGGGGCGCAAAAGCTGTTGGAAGGCGTTCTGACCGTATTAATGGGTTTGCCTTTCTTCCATTCATACGGTCACTGCGCCATGCACTCTATGACCTATACCGGTTACAATCAGATACTTGTTCCAGATGCCTGAGACACGGCGGGCATGGTAGAAATGATAAAAAATATCGTCCGTTGTTGCAGATGGGTGTTCCAACTCAGTTTCTTAAACTGACACAGGAGGAGTTGAAGGGTATCACCATTCTGGGAATTTCCGGTTCGGCGCCTCTGCCAAAGACTGTTCAGGAGGAAACAGAAATAAAAGTTGTCGATGTCGATACAGGAAAAGAACTGACAGGGGATGAAATAGTTGACGGCAAGGATTATGTGGTACCTTCCACTATTGACGATCCTTCAGCGTTGGATGTCATCGCGGCAGCAGCCAAAACAATCGGCTACGGGAAGAAATAAACTCGATTGTCATTGCGAGCAATTTACCCGGAGCTGTGCACCGGGTTATAAATGGAAGAAACTGAACTATCCCGGCACCGTTTCCCCTTCCCCCTTTCCTAAAGCTATATCAGGGGGATTGAGGGGGATTTTTCAATCGGTGCAATTCCGTAAAATCTCCCCCCTCTTTAGAAAAGAGGGGGATTGCTCAGTGAAGTTTCTTAGGAGGCGGCTCTCAGCCGCCGTGGCAATCTTTTTATTTTTTATTTGCTATTTTTTCTTCTCCCAATTGCCGCTGTCGTTTTGCACCCACCAGCCGGACTGAGATTTTTCTCTCCAACTGTTGGCGAATATTTTCTTGATCTGTGGCACCGAGTCCGAGCCGAGCTTGTTCGCGCTGGCGATTTCGCTGTAAAGCGCCGCGCGATCTTTGTTTTCCTGATCGATTAGTTTATTGACCAGGCTTCTTTCCTGCAGATTTAATCCTGCCGTATCTTTGGCCTCGATCAACCCCTTGTTGTTTTCGCCTAGCGCACCCTTGTCATAGAATGTCTTCAACTGCGCGTACCGGCTCTTAATCGATTCCTTGATGCCGCGGATAGCGGGGGTTGACACATCAATATTCACTTCGGCGAATGCCGGTCTCGCGCCGAACATGAAATCCAGAGAACTTGTGGGGCCCGGCTTTTCCGCAGGTGCTGCGGGTGTCGCGGGCACTCCTTCGGTATTGGTACGGATATCATCAACGATCTTGTCCGCCGCTTTCTGAACTTCAGCCGCCGGGAAATAGATGTTTACGGTAACGCAGGCAACAATTACAAAAGCTGCAATATAACTGATTGCTTTGAATGTTTTTTTCATAAATCCTCCTGTTTCAAAAAGTGTTTTGTATTTTAACACAATTTATTTTTTACGGCACGTTCTTTGTTTCTTTTTGTGATTTGGTTATTCTGCTCATTCTTTCGGCCATATCCTTGAAACTGATATAATTATCGGGATTCTGATTGACAATATCTACTCCCCTGAAAAACGCCTTTCTTACAAGATATTCTTTACCCGAGTCGTGAACAAGTCCCCGCAGCTTGAAGATATCATCTTTCAGCGTGCACCTCATGCCGATTTGGCTGTAAGGATAATCTTTGAAAAACTGGTTTACGCCGCTGCTTAAGATGGCGGAAATCGCTCCTGAACCGGTGCTGACGATAGAAAGATTATTAATCGCATCAACGCTGATCAGTTTCGGCACACTTCCGCTTGTATCTGTTTCGATCACAAGATCAAAACTGGATGGTTGACCGTATTCCATCGAAAAATTCTTTAACGATCCTTTGATCAGACCTGTCATCCGTCCCACCTTGAGGCTCGACGTGAGCTTTTCCAGATCGATATGATCAAAACCGGCATCGGCTCCAAAAAACTGTGATGCGGAAAATAACCGGCCGGCAAAAATGTTTTCTATTTTGATTTGTCCGCCGAAGAGCTGCGCGACAAGCGCACCGCTAGCGGTCCACTTTCCATTCTGAAAAATTATGGAAGGTAATTTTCCGTCAATCATTCCGGATAAAAGCACCGGCTCTTCCTGTTCTATTATTTGCTCAATATTAACATGTCTGACGACAATGCCTGTTTCCGCGCGCATTTCCGGTCGCAAAAGATTTTCCGCCCTGAAACCCGCAAGGCTGATTTCACCATCGAATATTTTAGCGTTTATCGGATCAGGCAGGATAAATCTGTTGCCGGAGAATACAACCGGCATAGCAAATTTGCTGATCCGGATATTATCCTTTTCCAACAGATCAAAAGCAACGGCGCCGGTCTTGCCGCCGGAAGAAGATGCGGCAGGAGTGCCGGTAAAAGCAAAATCGTAGGGCAGTGAAACGTTCAGCCCGGTCAGTTTCAGCCTGTTAGAGGGCGAATGCACAGCGACGCCGCAAAGGGCCAGATCACCCTCAATCATTTTTTGCCGGTCGGATATCAGGGCCGTGAGTTTTAAATCCGCGTCGCCTTCGATCTTCAAATCCTTAAAATTGGAATAATTCTGACTGATATAATTTTGCGAGGCGACGCTAAACAGACGCGTAAGCAAAATGCTTTTTGCGTTGAGAGAAATGAGATTTCTGTCGGGCGACACATCAGCGGAAAATTTATAATTGCCGGTCTGAAAGAGATCGCCGGTCCCGGCCAAAGAAAGCGAAAAAGGTTTTTGAGCAAATGCGCCCTGCGCGGAAATCTTGGCTTTTTTGCCCTTGAAGTCCTGATAATAGGTCCCCCAGAGAAACTCACCGATTGCGCAGTTCATGTTGAGATTGAAACCGCCTTTGCGGCCTTTGCCCGGCGCATCCAAATTAAATTCGATTCTGCTGTTCATCTTTTCCGCGGCTTTGGAACTGTCAGGGGAAGCGAAGCCGCCTTCGCGAAGGTCAACAATTGCTTTCGCCTCCCATAGCAGAGCATCGTCTTCCTGTCTGCCCCGGCTTTCTATTTCAAATCCGCTTTTACCCTTAAATGTCCAGTCGCGATAATTATCGGGCAGCAGCGGTTTTACAAGGCCGCTAATTCGCGCGATGTCCAGGGACGAGGCATGCAAAGACGCATTCCAAACCAGCGGATTGGCAGTTACCGAAATTCCGCCTTTCAGCAATCCGATGTCCGCGCCTGATATTTCCAGCGACGTAAGAGAAAAACCGGATGTCTTCTGATCGTATGAGGCATTGAAGTGCGCCTCGATATTTTTAATGGCAAGCCGTTCTTTGCCTTCTCCCTGAGTAATATTACTGACTGTTGCGCTGGCGCCGTCCAGAGAGATCATATCACCGTCCAGTTTGAGACCGGATGTGAACGCTCCGTTATCGAGTTTTATGTCACTATACAAACTCTTATCCAGAATAATCCGAAACGAACCGGAAGCATGAGGCGCTGGCGAAAATCGGGTAAGGTCAAGCGCCGTTTCCAGTGAGCCTTCGACGGCAGTGCTTCCGGAAGTAATGATAAAACCGCTTTTCCCGCCGAGATGACCGCCGCCCTCAGGATTAAAATCATTTATGCTCATATTCATGCCGGACAGAGAATAGATTGTCGCATCCGCTTTCAAATCCAGCCGGCCGTTTTTTACTTCCAGAAGATGGACCCGCGGCAGCTTTTTAAGGGTTTCCAACGGGTTGGTTTCCGATTTTTCTTTTTTCAGGTAAAATATAAATTTCGGATCGGCAAGAACCATCTTCTCTATATTGATTTTCCACCAGCGGCTGACACTGCCTTTGATATCCGCCCTGGGCAGAGAAATCACAAAACCTTTTTCCTTCATTTCCCTGATCTGCAGGCCGCTGATATGGCCGCCTAGATGACGATCAAGATAAATGTCATCGACATGCAGATAAATACCGGTTATGGGCTGCGCATATGCCGCAAGCCAGTTAACGGCGCGGGGTGACTGCAAAAGAGGAAACAGTCCGATAAGCACTGCCGCAGGCACGGTAAGAATTAAAATGATTATGGTAATGACGAATATTTTCTTTTTCATTCTATGTTATGAGTGAGACCGCAAATTCCGAAAGGCACCATTTTTAAAATTTGAAGAAGGCAACTTGGTATCAATCCATTTTCTGCAAATATTCGATCCGTTCAATCAGCGGCGGATGGGAATAATAAAACCAGACATACAAAGGGTGAGGATGCAGATTGGACAGGTTATCTTTAGCCAATCGTTTGAGGGCGTTAATCATGGGCTCTGATGTTCCGGTTAACTCATGAGCCATCTTGTCAGCTTCGCGTTCATACCGTCGTGAAATAATAGCGCCCAGGGGACTAAAGAAAAATCCTATGCAACTCAAATAAATAGAAACCAAAAGCAATCCGGCGTAAACAGGCGTGTATTTTAATCCGAACGCGCTATACAGCGGCGGCCAATTCACAAGCAGATAAACAAAATAGAGCCCCACAAGGGATAAAACAATCATAAATATTAATTGCTTCAGGATATGTTTCTTCTTCCAGTGGCCGATTTCATGGGCAAGCACCGCCAGTATTTCTTCATGAGAATGTGAATCCAGCAAAGTGTCGTACAGAACGATGCGCTTGGTCTTGCCGATGCCGGTAAAATAGGCGTTGGTATGCTTGGAGCGTTTGCCTTCATCAACCTGAAAAATTCCTTTGGCCTTTAATCCGACTTTGGCCAGCAACAACGTGATTTTTTCTTTCAGCTCTTCATCCTTAATCGGTTCATACTTATTAAAGAGCGGCGCAATTAATACCGGATAAAGCCACATCAGTAAAATTTCGAACATGGTAAAAAACACCCAGGCCCAGAACCACCAGCTTTTCGGCAGATAAAGAATAAAAGCCATAAAGGCGGAAAGCATTACTCCCATTAAGACGGCGGAAATGATCACAGACTTCACAAGGTCGGTAAGCCACAGCTTCCAGGTAATCGTGGAAAAACCGTATTTCTTTTCCAGAACAAACGTGTGGTAAATGTCGAAGGGAATTTCCGCGACACCACCGATTAAAGACAGTACCCCGAAAAAAATCAGCGCCTGCCAGATTAAATGCCACTGCAACCCGAAGAGTTTCCCGACAAGCACCGGCAGTAGAAGAAACAATATGGCAAGTTCCAGAATGTCTTCGACTAAATCTTCTTTAGTTTCCAGACGCGAATTGTCATAAGTATAATCCACCATTTTCGCCAGTGTAGCTTCATCAATCACACCCTGAAAAACAGGTGGAATCTCCTTGCCATGCTCGCGTAAATGCCTGATGTTGAGTTGCTGTAAAATATAACGCCAGATTATCCGGCCCAAGAACAAAATTAAAAATAAAACTAAAAGCGTATTTTCCATAAATTACTGATCTTTGTGAAACCCCTCTCTTAAGGAAACCACCATCCTTATATTATTAATAAGCGTCCTTCCTCTTCACTATATCCATGATGAAAATCAATATTTGTTTTTCATCAACCTGATAAAATAAGCGATATTCTCCGATTCGATACCGGTAAACATCTTTAAATTCACCTTTGAGTTTCTTGATATTTTTGCCAAAGAAAGGATTGATTCTTAATTGGGGATAAACGTATGTTTTGATTTTATTATAAATTTTACTGATATCTTTTTTAGAAATGGCACGCTGAAATGTTTCCGTCTCCGCAATTTCAAATCTATTTAACAATCCGATATTTCCCCTTCTTAATATCTTCCTTAGCCTTTCTTAATGATGAAACAAGAGCCTTGTCCTTCAATATCGCGGCCATTTCATGATCATCAACAAATGCTTCTTCAGTCACATGGGAAAGAGTGGCATATTCGATAAAGTTTGATATTGTTCGCCTCTGTGCCTGAGCAGCGGTCATGAAAATATCATAGGTATCATCATCTATCCGCAATGTTATTGTTTTACCCATAATCCAACCTCTTCATTTTTATTCAATTATAAACTATTTGCCGCATTCAATCAAGCATCTTTTTTTAGTGAGACCCAATGAGACTCAGATATTACAACCTGGTCGCAATCCTCATTTGTCATTGCGAATCCCGATTTATCGGGATGCCTGCCCTCGATGTAATCGGGGTGGCAATCTAAATACCATGCGTTCCTCCTTCGGTTATGAATTACCCAAGGTTGAATGTCTCTTTAAACGACTTATGACCGCCGACGGCCTGGCAGCGTAGCCCGGCAGGGAACCCCGGCGCATGCTCGGGAATGCCCGGGTGGCGATGAAGAGCTAATATTTTCAAGACCATGCATAAACTCAAACCGCTAGTCATTCCCGCGGAGGCGGGAATCCAGGGGGGCAGAGACATAACTCTTAGCTCAGACATTTTGATCATGACAAATAATTGTTATGTTCCTCTCCTTCCCCCTAAGTGATTTGAATTTCTAATTTGACTTATTTTTCGTATTGGCATAAGATACCAACAATGAGAGCGAAAATAATTAAACATGACAAGATCACGGATGAACTGGGAAACACCGTTGAAATCAAAATTTGGGCTGTCCCTCCAACACCCGATAAGCCAGATGGCGACAAATACTCTTTGGTTTATATTGTCAACGGACAACGTGTATTGGGTTACGATAACGCTGAAGGGAAAGGACATCATCGTCACAATGGCGCTTTAGAAGAAGCATATAAATTCAGAAGCCTAAAAAGCCTCATATTA
>JQDQ01000187.1 GCA_000747625.2 Smithella sp. SCADC | reverse complement strand
ATTCTAAGACTTTTAATAAGTACTATTTTTAAATTAATTTGTCCAAAAATATTTTATCTTTCAATATCCTCCGTCAGCGGAGGACACGTATAAACAGAGTGCATTTGCCGTGTTGATGGAAGTGCTACGCTAGTTCCACTACAAAGATTGATATTAACCCTGCGTCGAATTTGCTTGATATTAGATTGTCACGGTAATATTATTAACAAGAGTTTTCCTTATGCCATAAGTCCAGGAAACGAGTTATATCTTGGTTATTTGTATAATTCGCCGCAGACAATCATTCAGGGTGATGATCTCATTCTTGACAATTCTAACAGTACGGCAGAGCTGTACCCTCCGGAAGACGGCTCTATTTATATTGCCCTGTCCAACGGCATTTTTCAATATACTTATGAAAGCAGGATTCCGCAGACGATAAATCATAGCGAGCAACCCCAGACATTTACATTGCATAATATTCAGCCGGCGGCAGGAGTTGCTCCGAAGAAATCGTTTATTATATCGTTTGCCGCGCAAAAAACCATCATTCAATATCTGAGAGCCGGAAATATGGGTGCTCAAATACCGCTAGGTAGTGAGAATTTTGTTTTCACCGGCACTGCGGATGCCATAAAGGGTAATTTGGCGGATAATACTTTAAGTTTTGGCAATAACCTTACGGATTCTTCCAGTTCTTACTGGTACGGCGGTGACGCGGATATTTGTTATTGTGTTGATGGTAAATACAAGTTCGGCATCGGGGTGCGCGTCTATTATGAATTCACTTTCACGACTCCTGATTCATCCAGTGACAGCACGGCTCAGGCGGATGGTTATTTTTTTTCCATTGTTAACGGCACAAATAATAGTAAAAACAGCACGGGCGGAGCGCCCGCCGGTACATCAATGGGCGAATTGCTTGGTTACGCCGGACCGGAAAGAAGCGATGGTAATGATAAGGATAATGGTTTGCGGCCTCCCCAAATGGGGATAGAGTTTGATACTTATCCTAATTATAGAGAATCCGATATCTGTAAGCCGAACAGCAGAAATGATCCTACCGATAACAAAAATCATATGGCGTTGATGTATTGGAGTGATAATCCGACCGGAAGTTGCACGATTGGCGGCACCAGTTATCTTAAATCTACGTTTGATGACAACCAACATGGCACGGGCGGCAGCGGCGGTTATCCTCCCGCGAATTCCATTAAAAGCGACGGAACCGGAGGGTTCTACGCCGGCGCCAAAAACGGTTCATATAATTGGCTGGAAGACAACACTTTGCATCGCTTCCGGTTGGAAATCATCCGGGCAGCTTCACCGAATGTCGATGACACCTACTCATATACGACCAAGGCATGGGTGGATTGTGCGGGGTGCAGTGACAGCCAGTTGGCAACTTTTAAAGATTTAACCGTAGCATACAGCGATCGGACGCCGCAGATAAACCGAATCGTTACGCTTACCCCAGCCGATCATCAGGCATTCGATACGATGCTTTTCGGGTGGTCGGAAGCCACCGGTTCATCTACGCAGACGATTAAATTTCAGAATTTTAATATGTTTTGCGCGAAGAGCACTTGCGCTTACGGTACCAAATAAGTGCATCTTATGACCGATATAAGGTCTGCCAGCAGCAATGTAGCGCACCAAAATATTATAGTACAAACCGGTTCAATCTTGCCGATTGAACCGGTTTTAGTATTGTCTCCGGGTTGGCCTTATTAGTAACTCAGGTGAGTGACTATAAAAATTCAGGTTATGCAAAAAAGACCATTCCGGATGCCACCAGACCTTTCTGTGGCTTTGTTCTCAATTTAGGTCAGTTCTTAACAATTGACTTTTTTAGGGTATGTGTTAACTAAGTTCAAATGAATACATAACAGCTTTTTTTAAGGAGGGTGATAAGGTGAAGATATTTGTCAAAAAGGGGAAGCTTGTCGATACGAAAAGCCAGGCGATTATTTTGCCGTTGTTTGAAGAAAACAAAAAACTATCAGGAAATGCGCTGGAGATCGATAAAATCAGCGATGGATTAATCAGCGAATTAATCAATAACGGCGATTTCGAAGCCAAACCCTCTCAAATATCTGTAATCTATACCAGAGGTGCTCTGCCGGCACAAAGAATAGCCCTCGTCGGCCTCGGAAAACAAAATGAATTTAATCTGGAGAAACTTCGCGGAGCTTTCGCCAAAATCATGCAGCATCTGCGCAATCTTAATATTAAAGAAGCGGCAACTGAGATTAATTTAGATCTCCTTCCCCGCAAAAAAGATCAGATGGCGCAGGCGGTAGCGGAAGGTTCGCTGTTGGGACTTTATCAATATACGCCGTTTAAAACCGTCGGACGTGAAGATTTGAAAGAGATGGAACAGTTAACCATTGTTGCGGATGAAAAAGATTTTTCTTTAATTGAATCGACAATAAAAAAGGCGCAAATTATTACACAAGCCGTTTGTTTTGCGCGGGACCTTATTTCCGCTCCCTCCAACGAAATGACACCGGCCATTATGGCGCAAAAGGCGCAGGAAATCGCGCACAGAAAAAATGTATCCTGCCGGGTTCTGAATAAGGCTAAAATGAAAGAAATGGGCATGAATGCGCTTCTGGCTGTTGCCTCCGGAAGCAACGAAGAGCCGAAGTTTATTATTCTGGAGTACGCGGGCGGCAAAAAAAGCGCGGCGCCGATAGTATTGGTGGGCAAGGGATTAACCTTTGACAGTGGCGGAATTTCCATCAAACCTGCGGAAAAAATGGATGAAATGAAAACAGACATGTCCGGCGGCGCTGCAGTTATGGGTGTGATTATGGCGGCGGCCGATTTGCAGCTTCCGTTGAATATTGTGGCGCTTGTTCCCGCCACGGAAAATATGCCCGGCGGCTCCGCTTACAAACCGGGTGATATTGTCAAATCATATTCCGGGAAAACCATTGAAGTTCTCAATACCGATGCCGAGGGGCGTCTGATCCTTGCCGATGCCCTTGCGTATGCGTCGGAGTTGAAGCCGGCAGCGGTGGTTGATGTGGCGACTCTTACCGGCGCTTGCGTTATAGCACTGGGTGATGATGTGATTGGCATGCTGGGGACGGATGATAAACTTAAAAGCGAAATAAACAGTGCCGCTCAAACTACCGGAGAGCTTGTCTGGGAACTGCCCCTGTGGGAAAGCTATCACGAACTTATCAAAAGCGATATTGCCGATTATAAAAACAGCAGCGGCCGGGCTGCCAGCACAATCACTGCCGCCGCGTTTTTAAGCAAATTTGCCGGAGATTCGCCCTGGGTGCATCTGGATATCGCCGGTCCGGCCTGGACGACTAAAGATAAAACTTATATCCCCAAAGGGGCATCGGGGGTCACTGTTCGATTACTTGTGGAATTCCTGCGTAATCGCGCCCAAAGATAGAAGATATGCCGCCGCTTCTGGAAATAAAAGACTTACAAACAGCATTTGATACCACACAGGGAAGAATTAATGCTGTCAACGGAGTTTCGCTGGAAGTCAATTCCGGTGAAACCATGGGCATTGTCGGCGAATCCGGATGTGGTAAAACAATGCTGGCCCTTTCCATTATGCGGCTCATTCCCGCCAACGGCAAAATCATTAATGGCGAAATATTTTTTTCCGGAATAGATTTATTAAAAATATCAGATGAAGAAATGCGCGCTAAACGCGGTAGTGAAATTGCCATGGTTTTTCAGGAGCCAATGACTTCCCTCAATCCTGTTTTTCGCATTGGTGAACAGATAGCCGAGGCCATTCGCCTGCATCAGCATCTTCCGGCAAAGCAAGCCATGGAGTTGAGCGTTGAGCAGTTACGTGAAGTGGGAATTCCCGATCCGCAAAAACGGGCGATGGATTATCCGCATAATTTCAGCGGCGGTATGCGCCAGCGGGTAATGATTGCCATGGCCATGTCCTGTCATCCGAGGCTAATGCTGGCCGATGAACCGACAACGGCGCTGGATGTTACCATTCAGGCGCAGATTCTGGATTTGATCTCCGGTTTGAAACAGAAAAATAAGATGGCTGTCGTTTTAATTACTCATGATTTGGGAGTGGTTGCTGAGGCGGCTCAAAAAGTTGCGGTAATGTATGCGGGGGAAATAGTGGAAAGTGCGGCCGTGGAAAAAATATTCGACAATCCTCTGCATCCTTATACTCAGGGTTTACTGGAATCGGTTCCGGCCAGATGCGTGAGATCTTTGCAAAGAGGAGAATATCTAAAAACAATTCCCGGATCTGTTCCGGGTTTATATGATTTTGTCCAGGGCTGCCGTTTTCATGACAGGTGTTCTTTAGCCGTAGAAGATTGTGCGCGAATAAAGCCGTCGCTTTCGGAAGTTGAACCCGGACATTTTGTTTCCTGCTGGAAATACAGCGCAGGGTAAACACCGGTAGGAATCCATTGATGTTGTGGATGCCCGATGAGAGAACTCGGGCATGACAGTCGTGTGTCCATTAGGCATGACAAAAGAAAAGTAAAAAATTGTCATTCCCGCAATTTTCTGGCGGGAATCCATGGAATGATTCGATGCAATACTACGTATACATTGGTGATTTGAATTTTGGATGCCCGACAAGCCCATTCGGGCATGACAAAACGGTGGATGCCCGATGAGAGAACTCGGGCATGACAGTTGTGTGTCCATTAGGCATGACAAAAGAAAAGTAAAAAATTGTCATTCCCGCAATTTTCTGGCGGGAATCTATGGAATGATTCGATGCAATACTACGTATACATTGGTGATTTGAATTTTGGATGCCCGACAAGCCCATTCGGGCATGACAAAACGGTGGATGCCCGATGAGAGAACTCGGGCATGACAGTTTAAGTTTTAAGTTAAGAATGTAGGGATTGTCGTGTGACCTTTAGGTTATCTCCGCACAATCCGCACAAAGCGGCGCATTCGGGGAATGCGCCCGATCAAAATATCGATTCAGGCTGCAAGCCTGAATCAGCAGAGAAAATGACAATATTTTACCGGTATATAACAAAAAATTCGAGAGTGAACAATGTCTGACGCGCTTATTGAAATTAAAGAGTTAAATAAAAAATATGCTTTGAGTGGCAGTTTCTTCAGCTCCCAAAAGAGAATTATTCACGCCGTTAAAAATATTGATCTGCAAATTATTAAAGGTGAAACTCTGGGGCTGGTCGGGGAATCCGGTTGCGGTAAATCCACGCTGGCACGACTGATAACGCGCTTGGAGGAGCCTTCTTCCGGTTGTGTGAATTTTAAAGGAGAAAATATATTTTTATACGATAAGAAAGCGTTAAAATCCTATCGCCGCAGTGTCCAGATGATTTTTCAGGATACTTATTCTTCACTCAATCCGCGGAAATCCGCTTTGAGCACAATCAGAGAACCTTTGTTGATTCATCGTCTGGCTGGAGGAAAAGAGCGCGATGAAAAAGCTTTGGCGATCATGGCCAAAGTCGGTTTAAAAAAAGAACAGGCCAATCGTTATTCTCATGAGTTCAGCGGGGGACAGCGTCAGCGCATCGGCATCGCCAGGGCGCTTGTTTTGAACCCGGAGCTGGTCATTGCCGATGAGCCTGTTTCTTCTCTGGATGTTTCCATTCAGGCGCAGATTCTCAATCTGCTTAAGGATTTAAAAAATGATTATAATTTGACATATTTATTTGTTTCCCACGATCTGAACGTTATCCGGTATATTTCTGATCGCGTTGCCGTAATGTATCTGGGTAAAATTGTCGAACTGGCGTTAAACAGCGATATTTATAATCGTCCTCTTCATCCTTATACACGCATGCTGCTTTCGGCAGTGCCATCGTGCGATCCACGAAAGAAAAAAAGAATAATAAACATAAAAGGTGAAGCAGGCGCTGAAAATGAGGAAGGTTGTGCTTTTCAAAACCGTTGCTCATACAAAGCGGAAATATGCGGGAAAATAGAACCGCAATTGGTAAAATTTGACGAACAGAGTTCCTGCGCCTGTCACATGGCCGGAACAATATAGTCAGTATTAGAATTATTATGCCGGAAGAGAAAATATACATTAAAAATGGTTCGTTGATAATTGAAGGGTTGCTAAGTAAAGCTTCGACAGAAAACGGCGTTGTAATTTGTCATCTATTTAGAAAGTATATAATCAAACATTGTAATAAATAAACGAAAAATTTTTAAAAAAAAGCTTGATTTTGAGAAAAAATGGTGTTAGTTCTACTCTCACTGGAAAAAATCGCAATTTTATTATTAAGTTTTAGAAACGTAAAAGTTGCATTTGTCAGGGAAATTTAGTGTTAAGCTCTACAAAAGTTAAGTTTTATAAAAAATAAATTAACCGCGAGAATTCTTCATTGGAGAAGCAGAATTCAAGCGGTTTTTTAGTTTCTTACGGACTTTTTACTGATAAGAAACAAATATTTTAAAGGAGGGTTACAGCTTTGGCGGAAGGAAAGGTAAAATGGTTTAACGAGAAGAAGGGGTTTGGCTTCATTGAAAATGATGAAGGTGGAGATGTTTTTGTTCATTATAGTGCGATTAGCGGGACAGGATTTAAGACTCTTTATGAGGGTCAGAAAATTCGTTTCGATATCGAGCAGGGAAATAAAGGACCCAGCGCAACAAATGTTCAGCCACTATAATATTTTCATTAATTAAATTTAACTCGAACTATTAAACCAAAAAATGCCCCGACATGCGGGGCATTTTTTTATGAGACAAGCTGAAAACGAAACGATTATTCTTTGATGCGCCGCAGTTCTTTTTTTGCCCAATAAACAATTGCAGACAAGGCGAGGAGATTGGCTAAAGGCAGCGCCATCCACGCTCCCGTAAGACCGAAGCAAAAAGGTAAAATAAGCAATAAAGGGATAAAAACGATACTATCTCGAAAAAAAAGTAAAAACATAGCCAGACTTCCTTTGCCCAGCCCCATAAACATGTTGATAAAAGTCATATTCGGAGCAATGAACACAAGTGTCAAAACATGTATACGTAAAGCCGGCGCGGCAATGACTGTTAAAGAAGCGTCATCGGAAAAAAGTCTTACGATCTGCGGGGCAAATATCTCTAAAAAAATCGAAGCAACAACGGCGAAGATAAGCGCTACTTTCAGAGTCACGAAGACGGATTGTCTGAGTCTTTGATAAAGCCGGGCGCCTTCACTGAAGGCTACAATCGGCATTAAGCCGAATCCAAAACCGAAAATAACCATCGTGGCCAGACCCGTGACACGAAAACATATTCCCATCGCGGCGATTGCCTGAAAACCGAAACCCGCCAGCACATGATTGTAAATTACCAGAACAAAGCTGACCATTAAATTTATAGCTATCGAAGGCAGTCCTGTCGAATAAATAGATTTAATTATATAAAGATCGGGGATGAAATATTTCCGCTTAAGTTCGTATTGTGATGATTTTAATTGCATAAAATATATGGAAAATATACAGGCAATAAACTGGGCGGTAACGGCGGCAATGGCGGCTCCTTTAATTCCTAGACCGGGGAAATGGCCGATACCGAAAATTAAGAAGGGATCTAAAATTGCGCTGGTGACGGAAGTTATTAAAATAACATACATGGACAAAAGAGGTCTGCCTTCGGAGCGCAGCAAATAATTGGACATCATGGAAAAAAAGAGAAAAGGTGAACTGAAAACTATGATATAAAGGTAATCATGGCACAGAGGCGTTATTTCATCAAAAGCTCCGAAAGCAATAAGAATGGCGTCTCCGAAGAATAAGACTGAGAGGATCATGATAAGGCCGAAGCTGAAGGAAAGGAAAAATATTTGACCTGCGGTTTTCTTGGCCGGAAGAGTTTTTCCGGCGCCGAACATCCGGGCGGAAAAAGAACCGGCTCCCACGCCGGTTCCGATTCCCACTGCGCCAAAAATCATTTGAACGGGAAAACAGACAGTGAGGGCGGCCAGCGCCTGTGAACTTAAACGGGCCAGCCAGAAGGTGTCGATGACGTTATAAAGAGACATGGCTGTCATCGCTATTATTGATGGCCAGCTCATTTTTAAAATCAGCGGTAGAATAGCTTCTTTTTCTAAATCCAGTCTCTTTGTCATTGTTATAATGTGCGCTATTGGTAAACTTGTTTATATATAAAGCAGTTTAATTTCAAGGTAAATTATGGCAAAAAATCTGATTGTAATTCTTGGTCCGACAGCATCAGGTAAAACGCATCTGGCGGTGAGGCTTGCCCATGATATGCGAGGCGAAATAATTTCCGCTGATTCCCGTCAGGTTTATAAAAAAATGGATATTGGTACAGGCAAAGATTTAGACCAGTATATTATTAATGACCGGCGGATCCCTTATCATTTGATAGATATCATAGATCCTGAAAACGAATTTAATTTATTTGAATTTCAAAACAGATTTTACGAAGTATTCAATAACATGATTGAGAGAGGAGTTGTGCCTGTTCTTGTCGGAGGAACAGGTCTTTATCTGGAATCAGTTTTAATGGGATACAATATGCCGCATGCCCCGGTGGATAAAAAATTACGGGAAGATTTAGATCGAAAATCAAAAGATGAATTGCAGGAAATCCTTCAGGAGATGAAACCCCGTTTGCATAATAAGACAGATATTGATGATTCCGAAAGATTAATCCGGGCAATAGAAATTGAGCGGGCACGAAATATAACAGATCATGCTCAACAGGGAAGGCCTGATATTGATGCTATAGTTTTCGGCATCAGATGGGAAAGATCAACCGTGCGGCAGCGGATCACAGCGCGATTGAAAGAACGATTGAATCAGGGAATGATAGAAGAAGTAAGGAAACTGAATGCGGCAGGATTGACCTGGACAAAGTTGGAGAGCTTCGGGCTGGAGTATCGTTTTGTTTCCCGATATCTGCAAAAACTGATTACATTTGAAGAAATGGGAAAAAAATTAAATACAGCCATTCACCAGTTTGCCAAAAGACAGGAAACATGGTTCCGGCGTATGGAGAAAAAAGGAATAGTGATTAACTGGATATCCGGTGATAACTACACTTTGTTAAAAGAAAGCGTGATGAAATATTGGCGATGAGAAGAAAATCTTTAGTAGATACTTATCTGCAAAATTCCAAAGTTGGAAGATCAAATAGAGATGCTGCAATATCTACGCAGTATGACTTGATGATCAATCGAAGTTAACAAGCAGGGATAATTGCCTTGACGGATATTCGTATTTTGCATATAGATTAACTCTGAAAAAAGACTGCTAATTATTTCAGTGGAGGAGATTCATGAAAAATAAGATTAATAAAAGTTGGCTGGCTATTTCTGTTTTATTTGTTTTTATTTTGGTGTCAGGTTGTGGTGATAAAGATAAGGGCAAAAAAGAATCTCCGGCTTCGGCAGTATCCGGATCCATCACAGCCGGTAATGCACAAAATATTGCGGTCGGGCCGGGTGTACCGAGTGATGCAGCAGTCAGCGTTGATGGAAGAATATTGAAAAAAGCAGAACTGGAAAATCTGATTAAAGACAGATTAGCAATGCTCAAAGAGAAGATTCCTGCCGATAAACAAAAAGAATTCAGAGATAACATTAGAAAGCGGCTGATCGATGAATTTATTATGCGAACCCTTTTGAACGAAGAAATCACAAGAAAAAAAATTGAAGTAAGCGAACAGGAAATAAAAATAACAAAAGACAAAATACAGGCAGGTCTTCCCCCCAACAAGAAGTTGAGTGACTTCCTTAAAGAAAACAGGATATCCCAAGAAGATATGATCTTCTTGATTAAGGTCGAAAAGTTTGCAAATAAGGAAATAGGAGCTAAAGTAAAACCAACTCAAAAGGAAATAAACAAGTTTTATAAAGAGAATAAGGATAAGTTATTTCTCAGTCCGGAAAGTGTTCACGTTCGTCATATTCTGGTATCCGTCAACAAAGATGACAGTGAAAAAATAAAAGCAGAGAAAAAGGCCAAGATAGAAAATTTACGCAAACAGTTATTAAATGGCGGTGACTTTGCTGAATTGGCACGTAAGAATTCCGATTGCCCCAGTAAAGAAGCCGGCGGTGACCTTAATTTCATAAAGAAGGGGCAAACTGTAAAAGCTTTTGATGACGCCGCTTTTTCACAGGAGAAAAATGCTATTGGTCCTGTGATAAAGACAGAGTATGGCTATCATGTTATTCAGGTGCTGGATCGCAAACCTGCAAAAACAATTGCTTTAGGAGAGGTAAAAGACAGAATTTCAGCTTTTCTGGAACAGCAAAACAAATCAAAAGCTTTTACGGACATCCTGAAGAAATTACAGCAAAATGCTAAAATAACGGTTTATTAACGAGACTTAAATCCGCTTATTTAAAGCTGTGTTCGCTGTCGGGGAAAGTTCCGTTTTTCACTTCCGAAATGTAAGATTTAACCGCTTTTTTAATTTCCAAATTTAGATTGGCGTATTTCTTTACAAATTTAGGGGTGAATTTGTCATACATTCCTAATATGTCGTTAATTACGAGAACCTGTCCGTCGCATTCAACTCCGGCGCCAATTCCAATGGTGGGAATAGAAATGGATTGAGTAATTTCAGAAGCGAGTCCTTCCGGAATACATTCCAGAACAACAGCGAATGCTCCCGCTTCTTCTATGATCTTCGCATCTTCAATAATTCTGTGGGCGGAATCTTCTTTTTTCCCCTGTACCCGGTATCCGCCTATCTGGTGGATGGACTGAGGAGTTAAACCCAGATGGGCCATAACCGGAATTCCCGCAGAAGTGATCTTTTGAATAGTATCCGCACATTCTCTGCCGCCTTCCAGTTTAACTGCCTGGGCGTTTGCTTCCTGCAAAAAACGACCGGCATTGGCCAGAGCGGTTTGTGTAGAGACCTGATAAGATAAAAAAGGCATGTCAGCTACGATTAAAGCGCTGTTAGCGGCTCGGGAAACTGCTTTGGTGTGATGAAGCATGTCTTCCATAGTTACAGGCAATGTAGTGTCGTAACCTAACACAACCATCCCCAGGGAATCGCCGACCAGGATAATATCGATATCGCTTTCATCCATTATGGAAGCCATTCCGTAATCGTAAGCCGTCAATACAGCAATTTTCTCTCCCTGTATTTTCATCTTTTTTATGTCAAGGATTGTTTTGCGGTTAGTCTTATTTTGCGTGCTCATTTTTTTCTCCTTTTAAAATAGCGTTAATTTCTTTTGCCTGCCGGGCATTTAAAGTTCCTTTTTTTTGTGCAACTTTAACAGTTATTAATCCGAGAGAAGAATATAAAGATGAATATTGCGGCAGATTCTTGTTAATGGCCGAAACATGTTTTTTTATTGTGCCTGAATCTCCACGGGCGATGGGACCTGTAAGAGATGGAATCGAACCGGAATTTTCAATGTTTCTGAGGCTGCCGTATACTAAAGGCAGATAAGCTTTCTTCGCATCTTTTTCATTCAATCCGATAGCCTGATAAATTGATTCCACCGTATTCATCAGGGCAACCAGATAATTGGAGGCAATGCAGGCGGCCGCATGGTATAGCGGTTTTTGATTGGAGGATATAAAAAAAGGAATGCCTCCCAAATTGCGAACAATATTCCTTGCCGGCGCTTGAGCTTTTTTATCTGCTGTGATTGCAAAATAACTGCCGGGGATGTTTTTTATGGCCTGATCAATTGAAGAAAAGCTCTGCAGGGGATGAATGCTGGCAACTGCCGCCCCCGCTTTTTTTGCCGCATCAAGAATATCCAGATCACCTGCTCCACTCATGTGGAAAACGAACTTGTTTTTTATTGCCGGACAAAGGGCAATTTCTTTACAAGCGTAAGAAATTGCATCGTCAGGGGTGGTAAGTAAAATGCAGTCGGCTTTCCGCACTGCTTCTTGAGGGTTGCGGAACACTTCTCCTCCGGTATAAGCCTGAGCTCTTTTCAGCGCAGCAGGAGATTTATCGACAATGGCGGTTATTTTATATCCGGCTTTTTTTAACAAAAAGCCTATGGCTGTTCCCACCATGCCTGTGCCGATTATGGCAAAATTATTTATATATCGTTTATTCATCTTCACAAATAAAAAAGGCCTTCCGCAAAAAAAAGGAAGACCTGGACAGTTCAGTTCAAGATAAATACCGTCTCAGTCGATAAAATGGATCCAAGCGGTTTTATATATCTAACATTGGATGGGAACTTAGTCAAACAATATTTATAGAAACAAACTTGTATTTGCCGCGGTACTTGGTTATATTGTCTAAAGGTGAAATGATGAAAAAGATAGAATTAATGATATTTTTGTAGCCAGAAATTCGGGAATATTGAGTTGCGCTTGTTTAAATGGGCTAGGGAACAGACAGGAATTGCTGAATGCCCATGCCGATTATTATTGTGAAGATCTTCTGGGAATTAATTTTTTGTTTAATTAGACATGATTGAAAAAGTAAGAAGTACGATAGAAAAATATAATCTGCTGGAAAAAGGCGAACGTGTTGTCGTGGCCCTTTCCGGAGGGCCTGATTCGACGGTCCTTCTGGATGTCCTTGCCCTGGTAGCGCAGGAGTTGGATTTGAGCTTGATTATTGCTCATTTCAATCATGGATTGCGGGGTGCAGAATCAGACGAAGACGAGATTTTCTCCCGAAATCTATCGGGAAAAAGAGGGTTTGTTTTCGTTTCCGGAAAAATGGATCAGAAGAAAAAGGGAAAAGGCTTTTCTCCTGAAGATTTTTATCGGCGGGAAAGATATAAATTTCTTAATAAAGTTGCCGAAGAGTATCAGGCGCAAAAAATTGCCTTAGGGCATAATATGCAGGATCAGGCAGAGACTGTTTTGCTGAATCTATTGCGTGGAAGTGGCTTAGAAGGTCTTAAAGGTTTTTTACCAATACGCGAAGGCAGATATATCCGTCCGCTGATCGAAACATCCAGACAAGAAATTATTCCCTTTTTGAATAAAGAAGGGATTTCATATCGTCAGGACAGTTCCAACGAAAACAAAAGATATTTGCGCAATCAAATTAGATTGGAATTGCTTCCTTATTTAAAAGAAAAATTTAATCCGAAAATCGAAGAAAACCTGGCGCAAATGGCGGAAATATTGCGTTCGGAAGATGAATTCATTCGGCAATATGTTACTAATACTTTGAAATTACCGTTCATCCGGAGACAACAAAATCAAATTTTGTTAAAAATAGAGGACATCAATAAACTAAATTCTGCTATACGATGGAGATTGTTTAAAATCCTTTTGGAAAGTTTTAATCCGGCAAAGAATGGATTTTCTTTTATTCATATAAAATCTTTGGATAATTTGGCTAAAAAATGTAAATCCGGTAAAAGAGTTGTTCTTCCTTCCGGCATCGAAGCCAGATGCGAATATGAAGATTTAATTCTGGAAAGAAAGAAAGATGTCTTCAAGCAAGTGGAATATGAGTATACTATGAATATTCCCGGCTCTCTTTATATTAAGGAAAGAAACCTTACTATCCATTCAGAGCTTACAAAAAAAGAAGAATTTGTTTCCAGCAGTAAAAATGAAGTTTATTTGGATTTCGATAAAATTCAGCAACCCCTGATAATTCGTAACAGAAGAGACTGTGACTGGTTTCAGCCTTTGGGCATGCAGGGCAGTCAAAAAATAAAAAATTTATTTATTGACCATAAGATACCGCGATCCAGACGCAATGAAATTATACTGCTTGTTGATCGTCTTTCGGTAATATGGATAGAAAACATGCATTTAAACGACCGGGTCAAAATAACCGCAAAAACAAAAAATGTTCTCAGATTAAACATTGCAGAGTCATAAAAACAGCAAATTTACACAACATGGCCTTTTTGTAAGATCTTCAAAAATTATTTGAGTTATGTTGGATATTATTATAAAGATTATATCATTATACAGTATAATTGATCTTAAGGAGAAAAATTTTGAATCAGTCTCAAAAAAATATAGCTCTTGTACTTACTATACTGCTGGTATTTTTACTTGTCTGGCAGTTATTTAACCAGCCTAAAACGGGTACCAAAGACATAAATTATAGTGAGATGATCGCCTTTCTGGATAAAGGCGAGATAAGTGAAGTAACTATGCAGGGTGAGAGCATTACCGGTAAACTGACTAATGGTAATGCTTTTAAGACGTATTCACCCAAGGATGATAAGCTGGTAACGCAATTCAGAGAAAAAGGAGTCAAAATAACGGCCAAACCAACTGAGGATTCCTGGTATATGACTCTTTTAGTTTCCTGGTTGCCGATGATCCTTCTTATCGGCGTCTGGATATTTTTCATGCGCCAGATGCAGGCAGGTGGCGGAAAAGCAATGGCTTTTGGTAAAAGCAAAGCACGCCTGATTACTGATAAATCCAAAAGAGTTACTTTTGCCGATGTTGCCGGTATTGATGAAGCCAAGGCCGAATTGGAAGAAGTTATCGATTTCTTAAAGGACCCCAAGAAATATACAAGGCTGGGAGGAAGAATTCCCAAAGGGTTATTACTCGTTGGTCCTCCCGGAACCGGAAAAACACTTTTAGCGCGGGCAATTGCGGGAGAAGCGGAAGTGCCTTTTTTGACAATCAGCGGCTCGGATTTCGTGGAAATGTTTGTCGGTGTTGGCGCTTCACGTGTCCGCGATTTATTCAGTCAGGCCAAAAAGAACGCTCCCTGCATAATTTTTATTGATGAAATTGATGCGGTTGGCCGTCATCGCGGCGCAGGTCTGGGAGGAGGACACGATGAAAGAGAACAAACTCTTAATCAACTGCTGGTAGAGATGGATGGATTTGAATCTAATGAAGGTGTGATTCTTATTTCCGCCACTAACCGTCCTGATGTTCTTGATCCGGCATTGTTGCGTCCGGGCCGGTTTGACCGGCAGGTTGTCGTGCCGCTTCCTGATGTGAGAGGAAGAGAAAAAATATTTGAAGTTCATGCCCGCAAAGCGCCGATAGCAGAAGATGTTGATTTTGCGATTTTGGCCCGGGGGACGCCCGGAACTTCCGGAGCCGATATTGAAAATCTGATTAACGAAGCCGTGCTCAATGCCGCCCGTGATAATAAAGACAAAGTCAATATGAAAGATTTTGAGTTTGCTAAAGATAAAATTTTAATGGGCACGGAAAGAAAAACCATGGTGATTAGTGATGATGAAAAACGCAATACTTCTTATCATGAAACAGGCCATGTTCTGGTGGCACGGATGATACCGGGAACCGATCCGATTCACAAGGTTACAATAATTCCCCGGGGAAGGGCTTTGGGTCTTACCCAGCAGCTGCCGATTGATGAAAAACATACATATCCCCGGGAATATTTAGAAAATAATATTGCCATTTTATTAGGCGGACGAGCTGCCGAAGAAATAATTTTGCATGATTTTACTACCGGCGCCGGCAACGACATTGAACGGGCGACAAATCTGGCCAGAAAAATGGTTTGCGAATGGGGTATGAGCGACAGGATGGGGCCGCTAAGTTACGGAAAAAAAGAAGAACAAATCTTTCTGGGACGGGAATTTGCCACACATAAGGATTACAGCGAAGATACGGCAAAAAACATTGATGCGGAAGTTGTTTCCATTGTTACCCGAAACTATGAGAGGGCAAAAAAGATCCTCACCGACCATATTGAAATACTGCATAAAATAGCCGGGGAACTTTTAGAAAAAGAAGTCTTAAACGGAGCAGAAATAGATGTCCTGATTGGCAATGTTTTGCCTACGGAGCTTCAGGTTTCTCCAGATGGATTTCACTAAATATTTTCTGTGACTTGTCTGAAGTAAATTTAAATTAAATTTGATGTTGGTATAGTCTTGTGAATGTAATTAAAATAAAAAATTTAGAAGACGCTGTGTCGATATTCAAAAAAATTGGTGTTGATCCTTATGGCATTGACGCTATGGTTTCCAAAACAATAAACATTAATATTTTACTTGAAAGTCAACCATGTAAAGTTGCGAATATTATAAAACAAGAAATGTTATCGGTGGGCGGAGATGCCGCTGTTGCCAGGGGAAGCGTTTCCTGTAGTGTTCCTGCAAGCGATATTTTAATAATGGGCACAATAAAACAAATACTGGCAATGGTAATAAAAATTGAAAAACAGCCATTTGGTTTAAATTCTATTGCCGCCAATATACGGGAATTGCTTAAAAACATCAGTCAAAAAGAATATATTTTAAAAACGTTTAGACGTGAAATACAACTGGGCAAAAAGACTTTGATCATGGGAATTCTAAATGTTACGCCTGATTCTTTTTCCGATGGCGGGCTTTTTTATTCTCAGCAAAGCGCTATTGAGCGTGGATTACAAATGGTGGACGAAGGGGCGGATATTATAGATATCGGCGGAGAATCATCTCGTCCCGGAGCTGCATCTGTCTCGGCAAATACTGAGTTAAAACGAGTCCTTCCGGTAATCGACCGTTTAGTGAAACAGATAAAAATTCCAATTTCCATAGATACGAAAAAGGCACAAGTAGCCAGGCTGGCTGTCGGAGCCGGCGCCGAAATAGTCAATGATATAAGTGCTTTGCATGCTGATAAAAAAATGACAAAAACCGTCAAGGATACAGGCGCCGCTGTGATTCTTATGCATATGCGGGGTAATCCCCAAAACATGCAAAAGGGTAAATTAGTTTATAACAACCTAATGGCTGAAATAGCGGATTATTTGAAAGAGAGCAGTGAAAAAGCTTTGAGAGAAGGTATAGAAAAAGATCGTCTGGTTATAGATCCAGGAATAGGTTTTGGAAAAACGCCGGATGATAATTATAAAATTGTAAAAAATCTTTCCCAGTTACAAGTATTGGGGATGCCCATAATGGTTGGAACATCCAGAAAGTCTTTTCTCGGCAAAGTGACCGGCGGTGAACCGGGTGAAAGAATGGAAGGTACAGCGGCGACAGTCGCCGCGGCGATTATGAACGGATGCCATATTATCCGGGTGCATGATGTGGCAGTTATGAAAAAAGTTGCCGTAGTTACGGACGCTATTGTCCATGCATGTTAGGTAAGATAATGATTTGTGGTATTGGAATAGACCTGGTCGAAAATGGCCGCTTGGAAAAGATAATTGAAAAATGGGGTGTTAAATTTTTAAAGAGAGTCTTTTCCGCGGGAGAGATACTCTACTGTGGAAAACATGTCCAATCATCAATACATTACGGGGCCAGATTTGCAGCCAAAGAATCTTTTTTAAAGGCATTGGGCATTGGTTTGGGCGGAGGTGTTAAATTGAGCGATATTGAAGTTGTGAACGATAAAAGCGGAAAGCCGGCGCTTCAACTCTACAGAACAGCCAAAACTCAAATTGAAAAAAGAAAAATTAAGAATATTCATTTGAGTCTGACGCATACGAAAAAATACGCTACTGCGGTTGTCGTATTGGAGAAAGAGTAAAGTGATATTAAATACTGTTTATAGCTATTATAAATGAGTCAGAAAAATACGAAGATTGAAATAATATCTGAAAGTGCCAGGCAGACTGAGGAAATAGCGTGTTTCATTGGCAGAGAGCTAAGGGAAGGTGATGTTTTAGCGTTATCGGGCGAACTTGGGTCAGGCAAAACCTGTTTTACCGGTGGTTTAGCCCGAGGCTTAGGAGTAAGCGATAAATATCAGATTACGTCTCCGACTTTTACCTTGATTAATGAATATCCGGCCCGCTGTAAACTTTATCACTTTGATGTGTATCGGCTGAACAGTTACTCTGAATTCGAAGATTTAGGTTATGAAGAATATTTTTGCGGGAAGGGCATTGTTGTAATCGAGTGGGCGGAAAAAATAATTCAAATTCTTCCGGCTGATGCTTTTTTTATAAGTTTCGAATATATTGATGAAAACAAGCGCAAAATTGTTATTAAAGGATTAAAAGACAGACTGAAGGAATGGGTAAGCTATAAAAGCGGAGGTTAATAAAAATGGCTTTAATTGTTCAGAAATTCGGGGGAACATCGGTCGCGGATATTGAAAAAATAAAAAATGTGGCCGCGAAAGCAATTCGTGAAAAAAATGCGGGCAATGAAGTCGTAGTAGTTTTATCAGCAATGGCCGGAGAAACTGACAGGCTTATTGCCCTTGCGCACCAAGCTGCCGAATCTCCTGACGAAAGAGAATATGATTCTTTAATTTCAACAGGCGAGCATGTTACGATAACTCTGTTATCAATTGTTTTGAATTCCATGGGGCATCGGGCAAGATCATTTTTAGGGTTTCAGGCTAAAATTCTAACAGATAAAGCCCATAAAAAGGCCAGAATTACACTTATTGACACGAAAGAAATAAAAAAAGAACTGAAAAAGGGGACCATTGTGGTTATTGCCGGTTTCCAGGGTGTGGACGAAAATAATAATATTACGACACTCGGGCGCGGCGGTTCCGATACGAGCGCGGTAGCTCTTGCCGCAGCTCTGAAAGCTGATCGCTGTGATATCTTTACAGACGTTGATGGAGTTTATACTACTGATCCTAATATTTGCAGTAAAGCCCGCAGATTGAATAAAATTTCTTATGATGAAATGCTGGAAATGGCTATGACGGGCGCAAAAGTTTTACAGCCCCGTTCAGTGGAAATGGCAAAAAAGTATAATGTTCCTGTTTACGTGAAATCAACTTTTTCCGATGAAGGAGGAACGCTTGTGACTAAGGAGGATAAAGAAATGGAAAGAGAAGTTCTTTCAGGTATTACTTATGATAGAGATCAGGCCAAAATAACTGTTGTGCATGTTCCGGATCAACCGGGTGTGGCAGCCAGTTTATTTACGCCTTTGTCGGAGCACAATATCAGTGTTGACATGATCATTCAAAATGCCAGTGCGGAAGGTTTTACCGATCTTACTTTTACTGTATCCAAAAAAGAGATGAAAGAAGCTCAGAAGATAGTCAATACAACGGCTAAGGCAATTGGAGCGAAAAAAGTGGAAGTTGACGATGATGTAGCCAAAATATCTATCATCGGTGTAGGAATGGTAAGTCATTCCGGTGTTGCCGCTAAAATGTTCAAAACTTTGTCCAACGAAAGTATCAATATCATGATGATCAGCACATCGGAAATTAAAATATCCTGTATTATTAAACGAAAATATACAGAGCTTGCTGTTACTGCTCTGCATGATGCTTTCGGGTTGGAAAAGAAAAAGTAATTCCATGACTATTTCCAAAAGTCAAATTAAGGGACTGATCGCCGTTTGTGTAATTCTGGCGATTATTCCCTTTTTTAATTATTACAGTTTATTTGTCAGTTATGAAATCCCTGTTTTTGCCGATCAAATAAATAATTTGCTGGCGATTGAAGTGGTGGAAAAAGATCAGTCTCAAGGAATTTATTTCGTTGGGGCAGAGACATCCGCGGCAAAGTTTTTAGAGAATACCGGCATCAGAAAATTTTCGTTTCCGGATTTCAAGCTTAATGACGGGATGAAAATCACGGTTGGTTCATCTCCCGGCGGGAATAATATTGCCGTGACAGAGATAGGCGCAGTTAAAAGGCTTGCCCTGGGAATGAAATTTGATCTTAATAAAGCTACGAAAGACGATTTGCTTCTGGTAAAAGGAATCGGCGAATCGACAGCAGGGAAAATATTGGATTTACGCGGCAGATTGAACCGGTTCCGTAATATAGAACAATTAATGGAAATAAAAGGTATTAAAGAAAGAAGATTGGCGGAAATCAGGAAATATTTATATGTCGAAAAGCATTCCAGATAAAATTATTCACCGTTGTATGACTTATAAAAGCTATAAACACGCTTTACATAATTTTGAGTTTCCCGATAGGGAGGAATGTTATAATTATATTTGGCGACCGCTTTTTCTCCGGCATTATAAGCGGCAAGGGCCAGATCCAGATTTCCTTTGTAGGTATTGAGAAGATAACGCAAATAACGTGCTCCACCTTCAATGTTTTTTCCAGGATGAAAACTGTCTTCGACGTTCATTGAAGATGCCGTTTTCGGCATTAATTGCATTAACCCCTGCGCTCCTACCCTTGAAACAGCCCGATGATTAAAATTGGATTCCGCTTTAATAATCGCTTTGATTAATGCAGAATCAAGTTTAAATTTGTTGGCGGCTTTGTTAATAAGCTCATCGTATTTGGTTACGTCAAGATTGGCCTGGAAAAGAATTCGTTTTTCTTTAAGAATCAAAACATACTTAACCTTATGATCGGTAGGTACGTTGGTTAAGTGGAGAACTCCTTCCTCATCCACATACTTGTAGATATCGGCGTGAACAATATTGGCTGTGGTAATTATAAAAACAGTTAAAACTGCTGTAGCGACTTGCAGGAATAGACCTGTACTGAAATTAATTAAGTATTTATTAGATAATGTTTTCATAGTTATATTTTACTTTATCATTGGTTTTAGATCAATGCTTTTTTTAAAGTAAATGATATTATGCCACTCCTACATCAAAGATGATATTGAGGCGGCCAGGCGGAGGCCCAGCATACGCCTGATAAACTCTGAGGCGTATTTGTGCATACGTGGAGGACCCGGCATACGCCGGGCAAGAAGCCGACAATCCCGATGAATCGGGACCAACGAAGATAGCGCTTTGATTTAGGATTGGTATCAGATAGTCATTCCGCCGTCTATTGCAAGAACTTGCCCTGTAACATAGCTGGATTCGTCCGACGCGAGATAAATGACAGCGCCGACCATTTCTTCCGGCTCCGCAGGTCGTCCCAGCGGAGTTCTGCTCATCGCTACATTGAGGATATCCTGATTTTTCCAAAGAGCCTCGCTGAAGCGTGTTTTGGTAAGTCCGGGAGCTATAGCGTTAACTCTGATATTTTGCGACTGGCAATTGCAACATCGGCGCCGGCCTGAGCCATCCCTATAGCAATTGCCCGACCAATTCCACGACTGGCTCCGGTAATCAAAACAACTTTATTTTTTAAAGATAAATCCATTTCTTATCCTCCAGTGATAATATTAAATTAAAAGACATCGCAGCCATAAAGAACTTTGAATAAATCATTTTCTTCTTTCCGCATTTTGTTTGTTTCTTTTCTGGTCGTATTTTCATGGTTATAACCGAGCAGGTGTAAAATTCCGTGAATTATCAGAAAATCGATTTCTTGTGATACGGTCAAATTTCCCCAAAGAGCGTCTCTTTGAGCCGTTTCGATTGAGATAATAATGTCTCCCATAATTTGAGGATTTATATCACTGTATTCGCCTTCCCGCAGAGAAAAAGAAATGACGTTAGTCGGTTTATCCTTCCCCAGATATTCTTTGTTTAACTCTTTAATCTTTTCATCATCAACGAAAGATAAACTGATTTCTTTATCCGCACAATCAAGAATCCTCATAATTCTTAGAACCGTGCTGCGAATTCTGCGTTTATCAATTTTAATTTTATTTTGACTGTTTTCGATCTGTAATTTCATCAATTTCTTTTTTATCGTTAGTTTCTTTCTGCGCTGATTCCGGATAATCAACACGGTGATGAAAAATTCCGGTAAGAATTTTTGTAAATGTTTCCGCTATCGTATTGAGATTTTTTAGAGTTAATTCACTTTCATCAAGTTGTCCGTCCATATAAATGCGTTCAATTCTTTCTCTGACCAGAGAACGAATTCTTGCCGGAGTCGGATTAGACAGTGTGCGTGAAGACGCTTCAACAACATCTCCCAGCATTATCAGTCCGGCTTCTTTCGTTTGCGGTTTCGGTCCGGGATACCGGAAGTCGCTTTCCGATAAAGAACGGATGGATTCATCCTTATCTTTCTTAGCCTTGTCGTAAAAAAAGCTGACGATGCTTGTGCCATGATGCTCACGGATTATGTTGATAATTTGTGGTCCAAGCTTGGCTTTAGAGGCCAGTTCGCAGCCGTCTTTAACGTGAGATATTATAATCAGGCTGCTCATTTTCGGCGAAAGCTTATCGTGTTTGTTTTCGTTTGTAAGTTGATTTTCAATAAAATATTGCGGCTTCATCAGCTTGCCGATATCGTGGTAATAGGCGCTGACTTTTGCAAGAAGAGAGTTAGCCCCGATAGCTTCGGCTGCCGCCTCGACTATAGATGAGACAATAATGCTGTGATGATATGTTCCGGGCGCTTCAATGATCATTCTCTGAAAAAGAGGCTGATTTAAATTGGCCAGCTCCAGCAGTTTAAAGTCTGTTATAAAACCGAAGATACTTTCAAAGATAGGAGTAATTCCGGCAACAAGTATTCCGGTAAAAACACCACCGACAAGTCCCATAAGCAGTCGTAAAAATAGATCGTTGAATAAATTACCGGTAATAAGATTGAGGCAGATAATCGCGGCCATATTGATAATTCCAAGAAAGAAACCGATCCTCAGGAAAACAGAACGTTGACGGATGCGGACGATTTGATAAGAGGCGGCGACTGATCCCAAAAAGGAGAACAAAGGGAAAATGATTTTTTCGTCAAAAATAAAACCGATCATTAAAGACGTAAGCACGCTTATGATCATGGCGACATTTCTATTAATCAAAATGGCCATGGTCATTGCTCCAAACGCAAAAGGTATGGCGAAAAAACAGGTCTCTGTCGATAAAAACGGGAAGGCTTTGTTGACAGCCAGAGAGATGAAAATTCCCATCTTGATGAGTAATATTTGCAGAAGCGCAATAATGCCGAAAACGAATAAATCAACGTTGGAACGGGCTGAAGTTGTAATCCAGTTTCTTGTGCGCCAAAGATACAGGACAATGGAAAGAAACAAAGAAGTAAAAAAGAATCCAAGAAGAATTGTGAATCTGGAAAATTTTTTGTCCTTAACAGATTTATAAAAGGCATTCAATTTGGCTAATTCCAGATAACCGATTTTTTCTCCCTCCCTTACAATCATTTCATTCTTCTGTACCTGGAAAAATGTCGAGTTTGTTTCTCCTATAATAGCGAGCTTGTTCTTTTCCGTGGCTTCTTTGTTAAAAGTTGAATTTGGTTCGATTAATTTTTTTGCCAGAGAGAAAGCGGCTTCTTTCAAATGATCATCATCTTCATTAAAAACCATATTGACTGTTCTTAAAAGCGCTGCGTCAATTTCCTGAATATTGAAAAATAAAGATTGATCTTTAACTTCCTCTTCAATCTTGGTTCTTAAATTTCTGACAACAATGCCTTTCTGCTTTTCTGCTTTGCTTAAAATATTATTGGTAATAAATTTATTCTCATAGAAAGAAATGATCAAATTAGATAATTTTTGTTGGAGTTCACCGGAAAATTTATGCTCGTTGAGAACATAAAATTCTTCCGAACTTAGATAAATTCCCAGGTATCTTTCCAGACTCTTTTTATCTTTTTGTAATTTGTTTACATCAAGCCCGCCGTTTTTCGAAGTTTTTCCCTTAAGATAATTATTGTAATTATCTGCCGCGGCAGAAAGAGCTTTGACTAATTTTGTTCTTATATTTTCTTTGATTTTAATATCGTAATCATAGACCGGTTTGACATTCTCCGCGTCCTCCATTTTTTTCTGTTCGGTTGCCTGCGGATCTTCAACCAGAAAAGAATAATCTGCTTTAATATTTCTGGGAGCAATCATACCCAGTTTAAAGTCCGGTTCGTAGATGCGGAGTTCCGGGGATATTATGATGGCTAAGATTAAACAGAGGGTAATGGCAATAGCCCATTTTTGGAAAGTTCTGTTTTTCAAAAATTCAAAAGATAAGTTATTCCCCCGCAGCTTCTTGAAAATATTTGCGGCCTTATTTTTTATTAATTCGAAGAAATTCATAAAATTCATTTATTGGAATCTGCAGTTTTTTCTTTATCTGATCGTTTATAAGCTTTGATGACATCCTGAACTAACGGATGCCGGACAACGTCAATTTCCGAAAAATGAACAAAGCGGATACGGTCGATTCTTTTCAAAATATGTTCCGCTTCAATCAAACCGGAGACTTTTCCCGAAGGCAGATCAATCTGCGTGATATCTCCGGTAATTACCGCTTTGGAGCCAAATCCAAGCCTCGTTAGAAACATTTTCATTTGTTCGGAAGTAGTATTCTGAGCTTCATCCAGAATAACAAAGGAATCATTAAGCGTTCGGCCCCGCATGAAGGCAAGTGGTGCGACCTCAATAAAGCCCTTATTGATAAGAGCGGTTGCTCTTTCCATATCTATCATATCATAGAGCGCGTCATACAGAGGACGAAGATACGGATTTACTTTTTCCGCCAGGTCTCCCGGTAAAAATCCCAGTCGTTCGCCTGCTTCTACTGCGGGGCGGGCCAATATAATCCTTTGAATCTTCCGCTCCATCAAACAGGATACCGCCATCGCCATCGCCAGATATGTTTTCCCTGTTCCGGCAGGACCTATGGCGAAAATCATGTCAAAATTCCTCATGTCTTCAATATAAAGTCTCTGGGCTATGCTCTTGGGGGTAATTACACGTTTCTTGGAGGAAATAAAAACCGTATCAAGAAAGATACGCTCCAACTCAAAAGTGACATCTTCGGAAAGAATGCGGTGTGCGTAATCAATATCGGCAGGTTGAATATGCCAGCCTTTTTCCATTATAGAATAAAGCTGTTTCAGCATAGAGATGATTTTACCGACATTATCATTATTGCCGGAGACAGTAATATTATTTCCCCAGGCTTTTAATTTAACAGGCTCCAGATTTTCGATTATCTTTAAATGTTTATCATGTTCACCGCAGAGATTTTTCAGCAGGTTATGGTCGGGAAAAGAAAGTTTCTCTACAGCCATGCTTTTGGTCGCTTGCTTCAAATAATTATCAGCCTCTGATATTATATTTTTATCCAATCTTCAGCACTCTATTCGCAGGATAGAACAAATTAGCAATTTTGAGGTTTAGTTTTATCATTTTGATTTATCCAATGCAATACAATTGATGAGTTCTTAAAAAGCAGTTAAATGCTCGTATTTGAGATTAAGCGCTTTGAATCATAACGTCTTTTAGGAGTTTCCAAAATTATTTTTGCAGGAATAAGTGAGCGAATACCTTGGCGTTGCCCAGAATGTTGTCAATGGGGCAGTTTTCGTCCGGCTGATGAGCTGTCTGGTTGGTTTTCGACCAAACGGCAACCGGGTAATTTTTTTTGCGAATATAAGAAGCAACTGTTCCGGCGCCGACACCCCCGGCATATGCTTTTACGTTGTAAACTTCCTGAATGGCTTTTGTCAGCATTTGAACGATCGGAGCATCGGGAGACGTTGGTTCTGCCGATTGCACATGTTGCGTAATGGATATTTCTATTTGGACTTTGAATTGTTTTTCAATTCCCTGAACAATTATTTGTATCGCCTTCATGACATCCTGTAAATCATATTCAGGCAGAACACGGCAGTCCATACAGAAAATATCTTCGCCGGGGATGGTGTTGATGTTGCCCACATTAGCCTCTTTTTTTGTCGGTTCAAACGTGCTTTGAGGCGGATCAAAAAGTGGATCGGACTTGGGGAACAGTTTTTTCAGTTTGACTAATTTTGTTACCAGATGCGATGCCGCGACAAAAGCGTTATTGCCCAATTGCGGATTAGATCCGTGGCATTGTTTACCTATTGTTTTAAAACACAGCCAAAGCATGCTTTTTTCAGCGACCTCGATTAATGATCCTTCAGGATTCCCGGAATCGGGAACAACTATCAAATCGTCATCATTAAAAAGCGGACCGGCGGAATCTATCATGTAGTACAGTCCCATATTACTTGATGTTTCTTCATCGGAAACAAAAGCGAGGTTAATTGAATTATCCGGTATGATGCCCTCTTCGATCATAGCCTTAGCGGCAAAAATGGAAGCAACCATATCCTGCTGATTGTCTTCAACACCGCGACCGAAAATATGGCCGTTTTTGACATAAGCACTGTAGGGATCGTGACTCCAGAGACGCAGTTCACCGGGAGGTACTATATCCATGTGAGTAATAATCCAGATAAATTTATTTTTATTTTTACCTTCTATTGTTGTAGTGAAATTAGGGCGGATGCCGGAAGAAACTCGTTGGTCATTAGCGTCATAATGCCGGAAGTTTTTAAATCCCATTTGCAAAAGACGATTTATTAGAAAATTGGCCTTCAACAATTCACCATCTCCGCCGTTTTCCGGCCCCACGGCGGAAACTGCACAAAGAGCGATTTGCAATTCAATCATCGCTTCACGGTAAGAATCGATTCGCTTGGTTATTCTTCTGAATATTTCCGGGTCAATCATAATAGTTCCTTAAATGATAAATTATTCTTCAGGGGTTATTAAAAGTGGCTGCGCAATAGCGGACAAAGGTTTGTCAAATTTTTTACTGTTTCCTAAAATCAAAACGGCGTTTTTTGTTTTATCCAGATATTTGACAGCGGTGTCATTCAAATCTTTAACAGAAACTTTTTCTATTTTGTCCCGGTAATTAATCAGAAAATCCGCAGGCAATTTTTCTGATTCGAGATTGACCTGCTGCCAGGCAATATGCTCGGGTGTATCAAAAGAAAAGACAAAGCCATTGATTATGGATTGTTTGGCCCAGTAAGCTTCCCCGGTCGTGACCGTACCGGTTTTGATTTTTTCCAGAATCGAATTAATCAGGGAAAGTGTTTTCATGGTTGAAGACGTTTTTGTAAAGGCGTATGTTCCAAAAACTCCGTATGCAGGTCTGGCACGATAGAAGCTTCCGGCGCTGTAGGCAAGTCCTTCATTATTGCGCACGGCGCTGAAAATTCTTGAAGAAAACCCGCCGCTGCCGATAATAAAATCAAGTACGGTGAAAGAGTAAAAATCGGGATCGGTTTTGCTTGTTGTAAACTGGCCACTGACAATTGTGGACTGGGCAATTTCCTTGTCGATACAGTACAATCCGGCCTTTGATTTTCCGGCTGGAGGAGGGAGATAAGCCGGAATTTTCCCAGCTTTCCATTCGCCGAAATAACGCCTGAATATTTCCACAGCCTCTTCCCTGGTGATATCGCCGCTGACAGCGAAAATGATATTATTCGGCAGGAAAAAACGGTTGTAAAATTCCACCAGATCATTCCGTGCAATATTGGCCAGGGACTTGGATGATGAAAAAGAACCGCGCGGATCATTGGCGTAGATCAGCTTGTTGAATTCACGGAAGGCAAGCTTTTGCGGATCGTCTTTAATTCTCCGGAGCTCTTCTTTTTTTAATTGCACCGCCAATTCGAATTTATCATTTTCAAAAGCTGGTTGTATGAGAATTTGCGAAAGCAGATCAATGCCTTTTCCCAGGTTTTCTTTCAAGATGGAAAAATTAATCCGGGCGGATTCAAGGGACATGCTGAGGGAGACCGACGCCGCTATGGAATCAAGCTGCTTGTCGATTTCCGTGCTGCTTAATTTCTTTGTACCCCCCGTTCTCATGACATAGGCAGTCAATTCGGCAACGCCCGCTTTGCCTTGCGGATCATACATTGTCCCTGTTTTAACCAGAGCATTGATATTAACCAAAGGCAGTTCATGGTTTTCCAGAATATGAAGAACAATTCCATTATCAAGAACCACGCGCTGGGTTTGCGGCAGAGTGAATTGCAGGGGAGCGTACTTAAGTTTATCCGGTGACATTAATGATGAACCGGAAACTGCTTGTGCCGATCGAACACCTCCAGTCATTAATACCAGACTGACCAGAAAGGGAAAGCAATATTTAAACAGATAATTAATTCTTACGTTCATATGATTCCCTTAATCTTTCTTTTTTTCCAGGACAGCAATTGTGCGGTTGGCTTTGGTAAGGTAAACTTCCGCAACTTTTATTATGTCTTCAGCAGTAACCTGATCAATATTTTTGGGATATTCAGAGATATATCTGTAGTCACCCAACAGAACTTCATAATAAGTTAACATCGATGCAATTTCGGAATTAGAGTCCAGGTTTTTAATGTACTCCGTTTTTATTATATTTTTGGCTTTAGTTAACTCTTCGCTTTTGACCGGACTGGTTTTTATATTTTCTATTTCCTGCAGAATCATTTCTTCCAATTCGAAATTGGTGTGAGGATGACGGGGTTGGGCAAATATCGTAAAAAGATTTGGATATCTTGTTGCAGGAAGACCGTTGACGGACGACACGCTTTTGGCGATTTGTCTGTCGGTAATCAGTTTTTTGAAGAGACGGCTGGTTCTGCCGTTGGTTAAAATTGTGTCCAGTACATCGAGTACGTAATCTTCGCGGGCCGGGGCATTTGGTTTATGAAACCCGATGATCATCATCGGGTTGGCATCGAACTCAACCTTTACCCTTCGTTCTTCATTTTGTTGCGGTTCCTCCGGAATCATATTTTTATTTTTCTTGATGACGGAAATTCGTCCGAAGTATTTTTCGATCAATTTTAATGTTTCTTGAGGTTTGATATCACCGACTACAGCAATTACAATGCTTTCCGGGTTCCGATATCTGGCGAATATTCCCCTCACTGAGTCAGGGCTCAGATTTATTAAATCTTTTTCCCATCCTATAATCGGTCTGCCGTAAGGATGGATTTTATAAGCGGTGCTCATGAATTGTTCATAAAGTTTACCGTCAGGATCGGACTCAACTCGTTGCCTTCTCTCTTCCATGACAACATCGCGTTCCGTGTAAAATTCGCGGAAAACAGGGTTGAGCAGGCGATCCGACTCAATTCTTGCCCATAGTTCGATTTTATTGGTTGGCAGGCTGACATGATAGGTAGTCACATCCTGGCCGGTGGAGGCATTCATATCCAGGCCGCCGTTTTCAGTGTACAAACGGTCAATTTCGTTAGGTATGAAATATTTTTTCCCCTGGTTCTGTAGTTTCTTAAGCTCGTCCGATAGCTTCTGGATGATTTTCGGATCAGCCTTTCTGCCTTTTTGTTTTTCTTTATCCAGGGCTGTGCCGGTTTTTTCAATTGCATACAATACTTTTTTTTCGTCAGTGTAATCTTTTGCACCGATCGTTGTCGTTCCCTTAAACATCATATGTTCCAAAAGATGGGCGGCGCCGCTCTGTCCGTTTTGCTCATCGACGGCGCCGATGCGATGCCGTAAGTAGAGAGAAACAGTCGGACTTAAATGACGCTCCAGCATTAAGACGGTCAAGCCGTTTTTCAGTTTCGTTTTAATAACCTTCTTTTCCAGATCAAGGCCGTGGGAAGGGCCGGCAGTTAATAAGATTACTACTAATATGAAAACCAGTACGAGAATATTATTGCGTTTCATCATTATTGATTCCATCCGGTTGTTTCTTAATAAATAAACGGGAGAAAAAGTATATGACCCCGACAAGGCAAACTAAAATTAAAAGCGAAGCGGAAAAAAAATACATGACAAACTCCATTGGATTATTTATCCGATAAGAGCCTATCAAAGTGTTGACGCCGATAATTAAAAAAAACAGCGAGAGTATTAAAATTATTGAATTTTTTATCCAGATCAAAATCGTCATTATTGTTTATCAAATTGTCATTCCCGCGTAGGCGGGAATCCAGTGATTTTGATCAATTAGAAAAATCCTGGACCCCGGCCTTCGCCGGGGAGACGACCTTTTACGAGATTATCAATTTCTATTTTTTAGCTCCATCTTTAACTTTTCATAAACAGTATAACTAAAATCATCATTACGGCAGGGAAGCAATGAGTTATTATGATATAATGGTTCTCCTTGAATGTCAAAAGAAGAAGATGCCACTGCTTCTGTCCACATTTTTGTGCCGGGAATGGGCGAATATTCGGCCAGAACCGGTTTGGCGCCGCATTCCTGCACAAACTCAATACTGTCTATGACTTCCCGGGCTTTTTGACCGGGCAGACCGCACAGCAAATATATGCCTATTTCATCAGTTTTATAACCGGCTTTTTTTAAATGCCGCACACCATTTAACAATTCTTCGTTTATGACCTTGCCGCCGGTTTGCAACTGCCTTTTTAAATCTGATGTCTCAAAGCCAAAACGAATCGTTTTAAATCCTGAAATGTAGAGCAACTCACTTAATTCTTCATTGATTTCTCTCAAATGCAGTCCGTTGGGGCAATGAAACTTACAGGACAAATTTCTTTTTTTTAGCCCGTGCAACAGAGGTATAATCATTTCTTCAGGATTAACAAGTAAAGCGTCGTCGTAAAAACTAAAATTCTTCACACCGGATATTTTCTGCCAGTATTCAATTTCGTCGGCAACTTTTACCGGATCACGCCGTCTGAATTTATCATTAAAAATATGCGAAGCGCAGTAACTGCAGTGGTAAGGACAACCCCGGGAAGTAATTAAAGGTAATTGGTCTATTTTATTTATCAGATCGAAAGCAGGGTAGGGGTACGAATCAAGATTGTTTTCATCCGGTATAAATAAAGGTTTTTCGTCAAATATTTTATGAAACAACTGAAGAATCAGTTTTTCGCCGGCGCCAGCAATAATAAAATCCGCTCCTGAAAATTTTACGGCGTGATCATGACAAAGGGTAGCGTATTTGCCGCCCAGCACTATGGGAACTTGAGGCAATACGTCTTTTAATATTTTGATAACTTCAAAAACTCCCGGATACCAGTATGTCATCATGGATGTGATTAAAACAATGTCTGTATCCTGTTTGTTTTTTAATTCTTTTCTGAATACTTCCGGGGAAATGCCATAACGGCAGTAATTTCTTGAATACATTTTTAGTGCATCAGGTGTAGAGATAATCTGCCGGAAAAATTTACCGTTACCGTAAGAATGACGCTTGGGCTGTTTGTGACCTTCTGGAGGCATAGCCGGATGATATGGATCAAGACAATCGATAAAATGAACTTTATGACCGTTTTGGCGCAATAAGCCGCCTAAATATAACAGGCCGAGTGGTTTTATCCAGAAATCATAGGCTGCAAAGTCGTGAATCCAGGGATTTATCAGAAGAATCTTTTTACTCATACCAAGTTGCTTTCGTTAAGTAGTCATTGCGAGGAGCGCCTCGCGCGACGTGGCAATCTTAATAATAATTTTCATCGCCGAAATCGTTTATCATTGTGGCTGATAATTTACAAAAACAATAAAAAAACATTTTTTTAAACGATATGTAAAGGATTTTTTATTGACTTTAAATTTTAAGACCGTATATTGAAACACAAATTTCAAATTATTAGAAGTTTTACGTCAAAATACGAAAGCCTTACCTACTAATGCTGAAATGTTACTTAAACAACTTACAGTCAACTATTAATAAAGGCGATGCCCGAGAAGAAAGCTATTATAAACACCTTGAAGATTTAATTCTGGAATTTGCCGATGTTAATAAACTCAAGAAAATCAACATAACGATTCTGCCGAAAAAGACCGAGGCCGGCAATCCCGATTTTCGGGTTTGGGATGGAAGTAATCACATAACAGGATACATCGAAGCCAAAGACCCTTCATTTACAAATCTTGATGCGATACAGGAAACCGGGCAATTAAAAAGATACAGGCATACCTTTCCCAATGTTATCTTAACAAACTTTTATGAATTCAGATTGTACCGGGATGGCGAGTTGATAAAAACAGCCGCCATTGGACGCCCTGTCATTGCCCGAAAGCTGAAGACCGCGCCGCCATTAGAAAATGAAGAAGCGTTCATGGATTTATTAAACACATTCTTTTCATTTTCTTTGCCGAAAGTGAGAACGGCAAAAGTGTTAGCTTTGGAACTTGCCAAAAGAACAAAGTTCTTGCGTGACGAAGTTGTCAGCATTGAACTAACGGAAGAAGGCGGGCAGGGGAAAAAAGCGATTTTAGGGTTTTATGAAGCTTTTAAGAAATATTTGATCGGCACGCTTACCGAACAGACATTTGCCGATTTATATTCTCAGACAATCACCTATGGACTTTTTGCGGCCAGAACCCGTGCGGATGATTCATTTAACCGGGAATTGGCTTTTAAATATATTCCGAAAACGATAGGAATATTACGAGATGTTTTTCGTTTCATCTCTCTTGAAGAACCGCCTAAATCTTTGCAAGTTATTGTAGATGATATTGCCGAAGTGCTTAACGTTACCGATGTAAATAAAATACTCCATGATTATTACCGCGAGGGCAAAGGCAAAGATCCGATAGTTCACTTCTATGAAACATTTCTTACAGCTTACGATCCGTCCATTCGGGAGAAGCGCGGCGTTTATTACACGCCGGAATCAGTCGTCGGATACATTGTGCGATCGATTCATCAGATTTTAAAAACACATTTTAATCTTGCCGACGGTCTGGCCAGCCCGCAGGTTACATTGCTTGATCCGGCGGGTGGCACGTTAACGTTTCCAGCGGAAGCGTTGAAGCTGGCTGTGCAGGAATACACGGATAAATACGGCGCAGGCGGCAAAACCAAACTTATCAGAAACCAAATTCTGCCTAATTTTTACGCCTTTGAACTCATGATGGCGCCTTATGCCATCGGTCATCTCAAAATGAGTTTTCTGTTTGAGGAACTGGGCTATCGCTTGAAGGATGATGAACGATTTAATCTATATCTCACCAACACGCTGGAAATGGAGGACTTGGAGCAGGTTGATATTCCGGGCTTGAGTTCACTTAGCGAGGAAAGTCATTTGGCCGGGAAAGTTAAGAAAGAACAACCAATTTTGGTAATATGTGGAAACCCGCCATACAGCGGTCATTCAGCTAATCAAAATACATGGACTGAAAAATTACTTAAAGAGGATATTGACGGCGCTCAAAGTTATTATACTGTAGATGGGGAACCACTGGGTGAGAAAAATCCGAAATGGCTGCAGGACGATTATGTGAAGTTCCTGCGTTTCGCCCAATGGAAAATTCATCAGGCGGGCTTTGGCGTCGTGGGGATGATTACCAATCACAGCTACCTGGATAATCCGACATTTCGGGGAATGCGCCAGAGCCTGATGAACACGTTCAATGAAATATATATTCTTGATCTGCATGGTAACAGCCTGAAAAAAGAAACTTCTCCCGATGGAGGTAAGGACGAAAACGTCTTTGATATAAGACAAGGAGTGGCCATTGTCTTGTTCGTGAAACAAAAAGATAAAAAAGGATGCAAGGTATTCTATGCAGGACTGTATGGCCTGCGCGAAGTAAAATATGACTGGTTGGATTCAAATGATTTCGAGCCTAAAAATTATAAGTCTATTAAACCGGAAAGCCCTTATTATTTTTTAGTAAAACGGGATACGGATAAGATTAAAAAATATTTAAACTGGAAAGCGGTAAATGAGATATTTCCGTTAAACAGCGTGGGCATTGTCACGTCAAGAGATGAGTTTGTAATCGATTTCGATAAAAATACTCTCAAGCATCGTATCGCGCAATTAGAAAATAAAACGCAAACCGATGAGGTAATTGCGCAGGCCTATGATCTGAAAGATAAATCTAACTGGAAATTATCTAATGTAAGAAAACAAATTCAAGAATTGGATGATTCAGAAAACTTTATAAAACCAATTCAATATCGTCCATTCGATAATAGATATATTTTCTATCATGAATCATTGGTTGAAAGAACAAGATATGATGTAATGCAACATATCTTAGAAAGTAATATCTCGCTTTGTTTCATGAGACAATTTTCTGGAGATATGGACTACAGTCATTTCCTTGTATCAAATTATATTGTTGATAATCGCACTTTTTTTAGTGCCAAAGGAATTATCCAGCAGGCACCCTTGTATTTATACAATAAAAAAGAATCTAAAAAATCGCATTTTCATACTCTTATGCTTTTTGAACCGGCAGCGGATTATGGCGGCAAAGACCGGATACCCAATATTGATAAGACCGTTTATGAGAAGCTCAATAAAACTTATAAGAAGAAACTGATACCGGAAGAAATTTTTTATTACATTTACGCCGTATTTTACAGCAATATCTACCGCGAGAAATATGCCGAGTTTTTAAAAATAGATTTTCCGCGCGTGCCTTTTACATCCGACTATAAAGTTTTCAGCAAGATGGCTGATTGTGGCCAACAACTGGCCGATTTGCACCTGATGAAAAGCGAACTTTTAAATAAACCTGTCGCTAAATATCAGGGCAAGGGCGACAACGACAGGATTGAAAAAATAATTTATAAAGAAGAAGAGCAGAGAATTTACATCAATAAAGAAAAATATTTCGATAATGTTTCTCCTGCCTTGTGGAATTATCAAATCGGCGGTTATCAGGTTCTGCAAAAGTATCTCAAAGACAGAAAAGGCCGGACCATGGACGATCCGAGATATTATTGCCGCATTGTAACCGCAATTGACAAAACCATCGCTCTGCAAAATCAGATTGATGAAATTTACAATGAAGTCGAAAAAAATCTAATTGAGTTTTAACTATTAAGCAAGAACTTTTTCATGCGGCGGGTGCATTGCACGGCGCGATGTATTCATTATTATTTGATTAAATTGACTTAACCAGCCTTTTATGCTAGGAGTATACGCAAAAGATATTAAAAATATATAGTTAATTGTTTTTGAGGCCGTAAAAGAGTGAAAAAAACAACTTTAATGAAAATCTTTTTAAGATCTTTTTTTATCCAAACAACACTTAATTTCCAACGAATGCAGAACCTGGGTTTTGCAATGGCGATAACTCCCCTTGTTCGGGAATGGCAATTACAACAAAAAGATTCAGCAGGAATGCTTAACAGACACTTGCAGTTATTTAATACTAATCCCTATCTTTCAGCTTCGGTAATCGGTACCGTCGTTTGTTTGGAGGAAGAGCAAAAAGATAACGATACTGTTTCCGATGCTTTGATGATTAAACAAAGTTTGATGGGATCTTATGCTGCGATAGGTGACATTTTTTTTTGGGGAGCCCTGAGGCCTTTTGCCGCTATAATTGCAGTTATTTTATCATATATGGGATTAATGCTTGCCCCTGTTGCTTTCCTGTTAATTTTTACGCCGGCTCACATTTGGATAAGGTTAAAAGGTTTTATTGAAGGTTACCGTGGAGGGAAGACGGGTTTTAAGTTTATTCGCTCTCTTGATTTGCCCAATGTAGCAGTAAAAATTCGCTGGTTTTCTTTAGTTGTGCTGGCCGGTTCGATTACCTGGCTGTCGGAAGGCGGATATTGGCCATTTACAAAAACTTTAGATGTTGTTATGAAATTTACGGCATTAGCCTTTGTTCTGCTTTGTCTTTTATTAATTAAAAAAGGTGTGTCGCAGATATATATTATTTATGGTGCTGTTGTATTATTTTTCCTGATTTCCTGGAGGGGATTTTTGAATTGACAGAAATCAGAACCTTAAAATTAAAAAATAAACTGGGAATGCATGCGCGGGCAGCGGCAAATTTTGTAAAAGTAGCTCAGCAGTTTAAAGCAGGCATTTATATCGAACACAACGGACAAACTGCTGATGGCAGAAGTATTCTGGATATCCTTACCCTTGCTTGCCCTATGGGTGGAATGTTAACGATAAAAGCCAAGGGAGCTGATGCTTCCGAGGCCATAGAAGAATTGGAAAAGCTCGTTGAAAATAAATTTGGAGAAACTTAAACGAAAAAATGAATCCTGATCAGACAAAAAATACATTTGTTCTTAAGGGTGTCGGTGTTTCTCCCGGCGTTGCTATTGGCCGAGTTTACCGTTTTGATCCGCTGGACAGCGAGATTTCTTTTTACAAACTTAAATCCACTTCATTGATTCCCAAAGAAATCCTGCGCTTTAAAAAAGCATTGAAAGAATCGGTATATCAACTTTTAGAAATTCAGAAAAATCTCAAAAAGACGAAAGTCACAGAACCTCTTTATGTTATTGACGTTCATATTTTGATTTTAAAGGACAAGAAATTTGTCAGCCGTACAATTAAATATATACAAAGATTGAAAATCAACGCGGAATGGGCGGTGCGTTTGACTTTGGATCGTTATGAGCAAATATTCGAAAAAGTGGAAGATACTTATATACGTGGACGTATTAGTGATGTCCAGTATGTTGGTCAAAGAATTCTAAGCAATCTTTCCGGTGAAAAAAAAGAAACTATCTGGGGAACTGATGAAAAAGTAATCGTTATTGCACAGGATATTTCTCCGGCCAATACAGTGCAAATGAAAATGGAAAAAGTTATCGGCTTTGCCACGGATGCCGGCGGACGTACTTCACATACAGCTATTGTTGCCCGCGATATGGAATTGCCTGCTGTAGTCGGCCTGGATAATGTCACGCGTTTTGTACGCACGGGTGACGAAATAATTGTGGACGGCATTTCCGGATTGGTCGTTGTCAATCCCTACCCGGAAATGTTGCAAAGATATGAGGAAAAAAAGCTGCTCTATTCAGCAGCCAGAGATGAGTACCTTAAAGATGCAAAAGCGCCTGCTGTTACCAGTGACAATTATACGCTGCAGATAGGATGCAATATAGAGTTTGTTGAAGAAATACCTTCGGCAATCGCCCATGGTGCGGAACATATCGGACTTTATCGCACGGAGTTTATATATATAAATCGTCAGGAATTACCGACGGAAGAAGATCATTTTAATAATTACTGCCAGGTTGTCGGCACGAAAGATTTACTTTGGTCGACAATCAGAACTTTTGACTTGGGCGGCGATAAATTTCCTTCCAGTCAAAAGCCGGTAAAAGAATTAAATCCGCAAATGGGATTGAGAGCGATTCGTTTTTGTTTAAAAGAAGTTGAAATATTCAAAACTCAACTGAGAGCCATTTGGCGAGCTGGAGCGTTGGGAAAAACGAGAATTCTTTTTCCGATGATTTCGAGTGTCGAGGAAATTGTCGAAGCAAAAAAATTGTTGGAAGAAACACGTAAAGAGCTTCTGGCGCAGGGTGAAAATATTGCTTCGGAGATGGAGATAGGAGCAATGATTGAAGTGCCTGCGGCAGTTGTGATTGCCGATAAGCTGGCACGTGAAGTAGATTTTTTCAGCATCGGCACAAATGATTTGATTCAGTATTCTCTGGCTATTGACAGGTCGAACGAACGTTTAACGTATTTATATGAACCTTTGCATCCGGCGGTTTTGAAATTGGTAAAAAGTGTAGTGGATACAGCTCATGAGGCCGGTATTCGTGTGTCGATGTGCGGTGAAATGGCCGGTGATCCCATATGTACATTGATTCTTCTGGGAATGGAATTAGATGAATTAAGCATGAACCATTTGGCCATTCCTCGTATTAAAAAAATCATAAGAGAATCAACATTAAAGGAATCGAAACTGTTATTGGAAAAAGCTCTTTCTTTTAATATGGCTTCTGAAGTGCGAATGTTTGTGCATGATTATATGAAAAAACGTTTTCCTGTTGAATTTCAAAACGAAGATGATTAATTTATATTGAAGAACTTTCTGATCAAACCTTAATAAACATATGAATTCAGTCAAACCAGATCAAAATAAAGAATATTATTCCGGAAATATTTACGATGAACAGAATTTTCTGCAATTCCGGCTGCTGAAAACATTTCTTTCGCAGGTTTCCATTGCCGATGAATACGTTGACGCCATTAAGAAACTTTCTGCCGAAGGAGTTGTAGTTTACGCTTTGAACCAAAGAAGCGAACTAAACAGTCTTGTCATCTATGAGCTTTTCCAACGCAAGGGGGTTCCTGTTCCGGTGTATTGTCATGGAATGAATATGTCGTTCTGGCAGCCCCTGCCGGAAATGCTTAAATTTTTGTGGTCTTCCTTTTTGCGACGTCTGGGTAAGGAGCAAAAAGCTTGGATGGGCAAACTGGCGTATATCGAGCGAACAATTAATCAAAAAAAGAGCATCGTGATTCATCTCGGTGAATCGGAATTCATTGAAAACATATCTGCGGAAAGCGCGATAGTAAGCCTGCTTAATATCCAAAAGAAAGTCGATTTTCCCATTTTTGTTGTGCCGGTTCTGGTTTCTTACGGACGCAGGCGCGAGAAAGAAGAAGAAAGCATTATCAATATTCTTTTCGGACAAACGGAACACACGGGGGCGTTGCGCCGGTTAATTACTTTTATCCGTTATTCAGACAACGCTTTTGTCATTCCCGCGGAACCGGTCAAGTTATCCGAATATTTGAATACAACCAAAAGCCTTTCTAAAGAAACTATGGTTCATGAACTGCGTGGAGAACTGATAGACCGCATTGAAAAGGAGAAAAACACTGTTGTCGGGCCCGCTTTAAAATCGCGGGAGGAACTAATAGGCATGGTGATGAGCGACGAGCCGCTGAAAAAATTCATTGCCGATTATGCGGAAAAAGAAAATAAGAAAAAAACAGCGGTTGTAAAAGACGCCCGTCGTTATCTTTATGAAATTGCCGCTGATTATAACGAAACGTTTATAGAGTTTTTGCGAAAAGTATTGTCCTGGCTATGGAACGACATTTATGACGGTTTATCAATTGATAAAGAAGGTTTGACCAGAATAAGAAACATTTCCAAAAAAATGCCTTTTGTTATTGTTCCCTGCCATCGGAGTCATATTGATTATCTTTTGTTTTCTTATGTTTTGTACGAGAACAATATTCAACTTCCTTTTATTGCCGCCGGTAGTAATATGACCTTTTTCCCGATGGGATACATATTTCGTAAGTCCGGTGCTTTTTTTCTGCGGCGGAGCTTTAAAGGCAATAAAATTTATTCCGAAGTATTTACCAAGTACCTGGCGATACTCTTGAAAGAAGGCTTGCCTCTGGAATTTTTTATTGAAGGTGGACGCAGCCGTACAGGGAAAATGGTCATGCCTAAGTATGGTCTTCTTTCCATGATTATTCAGGCTTATCAGGAAAAATATTGTGAAAATTTCGCCGCAATTCCGGTTTACATCGGTTATGACCGCGTGATTGAGGAAAAATCATATCTTAAAGAACTGGGCGGGGCATCCAAATCTCCTGAAAATGCAGCGGAGATAATCAAGACAAGTAAAATATTAACTAAAAGATACGGCCGCGTTTATGTCAACATCGGAGAACCGATGATCATGAAGGACTATCTGGAGGCTCAGGAAAAGCCGATAGAGCAAATGACTCTGGAAGAGAGGCAGAGCCTTTACCGGAAAATCGGTTATGAAATAGTTCTGGAAATCAACAAAGTCGCCGTAGTCACTCCTTTTTCTTTGGTGGCTGCCGTTATCTTAAGTCATTACCGCAGAGGAATGTCTCATAGCGAGTTGCTTGAAATTCTCGATGAATTTTTCGAATATCTTTCCATGAAGAAAGTAAAATTTGCTGAAACGTTTAGTAACCGCGAAAAGGCAATAAACGATGCTATCAATATATTTGTACAGGAGGGATTTATATCAAAAATTGAGGCGGAAGAGGATGAAGCCGAAGAAATACAGGAAGTGGTTTATTCTTTGAAAGAAGAAAAAAGGATCAATCTGGAATATTATAAAAACAACATTTTGCATTTTTTTATTCCCTTGTGTTTTGTTGCCACTTCCATAGTTAAGAACAATGAAGATTTAATCTCTTTACAACGAATAATGAGCGATTATAAGTTTCTCAAAAAGCTTCTATGGAATGAATTTATTTTTGATGAACATAAAGATGATGCGGAAGATGTCAATGAAGTGCTGACCTATTTACACGAAAGGAAAATGATTACATCCGTCGAGCGCGATGGTCAGGTATACATAGAGATAAAAGGTAAGGGCAATAAAAAACTAAAACCTTTTGCCGATTTAATTCATAATTATCTTGAATCATCATGGATAGTCATCAGAAGTTGCCTGTATTTAAAGAAAAATCCGCTGGCCAAGAAGGATTGGTTGAAGAAGATCATGGCGCTGGGAGACAGAATGTACAAGAAGGGTGAAGTTTTGAGGCCCGAGGCGCTTTCCCAGCCCAATTATCTTAACGTCATTATATTTCTGGAAGACGCGAAATTAATAACCGCGATAAAAGATGAAAAAATTGATAAGAAAGAAGTTTCTTATGCTCTGACTGAAAACAGGGCGGAAATGGAAGTTTTGCGACGCCGTCTGTTCAAACTGTTGTAATGGTACCTGGTTAATGGAGTTAAAATCAAAGGGCTGACCTATTTCCAATGGCCAGCCCTTTTAAGTGGCTAATTATTTCTTCTTCCCTGTTTTAGCCGGCTGTTTAATGCTGTAAAATGCATCCTTGCCGCGATAGTTGGCTGCATCACCTAATTCTTCTTCAATGCGCATCAGTTGATTGTACTTAGCCAGTCTTTCCGTACGGGAAAGTGAACCGCTTTTAATTTGTCCGCAATTGGTGGCGACGGTGATATCCGCCATAAAGGTATCTTCTGTTTCGCCCGAACGGTGCGAAACAACGCAAGTATAGCTTGCTTCTTTAGCGCGTTCCATGGTGTTGAGTGTTTCTGTAAGTGTGCCGATCTGGTTTAGTTTAATTAAAACTGAATTGGCGACACCTTTGGCAATGCCTTGCTCCAGACGTTTAACATTAGTGACAAAAAGATCATCGCCGACAATCTGAATCTTGCCGCCCAGTTCATCAGTCAGTATTTTCCAACCGGCCCAGTCATCTTCCGCCAGTCCGTCTTCAATGGATATAATCGGATATTTTGCGACAAGATCAGCGTAGAATTTAACCATTTCCTCAGCCGATTTTTGCGGTTTCTTTTCCGCCGCGAGAATATATTTATCTTTTTCAAAAAAAGAACTGGCGGCCGAATCCAGGGCGATCATAATATCCTGACCCGGACGGTAATTTGCTTTTTCTATAGCTGTCATAATAAGGGAAAGAGCTTCTTCATTGGATTTTAAATTCGGTGCAAAGCCGCCTTCATCACCAACGGCGGTGTTGTAACCTTTGCCTTTAAGCACTGACTTCAAAGCATGAAAAACTTCCGCGTTCATGCGGATAGCTTCGGTAAAATCAGGCGCGCCTACCGGCATAATCATAAATTCCTGAATGTCCACATTATTATCGGCATGCTGCCCGCCGTTTAAAATATTGGACTGTGGTACCGGCAGGTCTTTAGCGTTGACACCGCCCAGGTATCGATAGAGTGGCAGTCCTGATATTTCCGCTCCCGCTTTGGCGCAGGCCATCGAGACGGCGAGAATCGAGTTGGCACCGAGTTTCCCCTTGTTTTCTGTTCCGTCCAGTTCGATCATGGCATAGTCGATATCGCGCTGCCGGCGGCAATCCATACCGATAATTTCCGGACCGATTTTATAGAGAATATTTTTTACGGCATTTTGAACACCTTTCCCATTGAATCTTTTCTTATTGCCGTCTCGTAATTCCAACATTTCATGCTCGCCGGTGGAAGCACCTGAAGGAACAGCCGCTCTTGCGGTAATCCCCGCAATTGTTGTCACTTCGGCTTCTACCGTTGGATTTCCCCGGGAATCCAGAATCTCTCGGGCATGAACTTTAATAATTTCCGGCATACAAAAACCTCCTTTTTGGCTTTGTCCCAACCTATAACAGAGAGTTTTGCCGATTTCAAGACGATAATCGAAGTGTCTTGATTACTGTAAAAAAGTCGGATAAATAGAGTAATAAATATGGATGCGATTAAAAAAGATAAAAATACAAAACTTTTCCTTCATTTGAAAAAGTGGTTGGAAAAAGCAGTGCTGGATTACGGGATGATTGATGAAGGGGATCGCCTTTTAATCGGTGTCTCCGGCGGCGCGGATAGCTTGGCGCTGCTTGATTTACTGGATTCACCGATGATTTTCGTCCCTCAATTTTCCTTCATAGCCGTCAATATTGATATGGGTTTTGATCCGTCGTATAAATCCTATGATGATCTGGAGAAATATTTTCAGGAACACAATTACCGTTATGTAATGGAAAAAACGGACATCGGCAATCTGGCGCATTCCAATATTAATAAAAAAAATCCCTGCTTTTTATGTTCACGGCTTCGGCGCAAAAGAATTTTTGAAATAGCCGATGCTGAGGGCTGCAATAAAATAGCGTTTGCCCATCACCGGGATGATATTATTGAGACACTGCTGATTAACATGTTTTATGGGCGCGAAATAAGTACAATGATGCCCAATCAGAGTATATTTGGTGGTAAGCTGCATATCATTCGTCCGCTTGCTTATTTGCAGGAGGAACTGGTGAAAAAATACAGCAGAGAGCGCCAATTTCCCGCAGTGAAAAACGATTGTCCGACAAGCCTTACATCTAAGCGGATGTATATTAAAAATCTTTTGAACGAATTAGAGCGGGATAACAAAGAAATACGCGATAATATTTACAAATCAATGAGTCATGTAAAACCGGATTATTTACTGCATTGCATAAAAAAGAAAAAATAATATAAATTATTTGTTCCCCCTCCCCTCACTCCTCTCCCGCGAGGGGAGAGGAAGTAATTTTTTATTCTTGAAATAATTTATAGCGTGACGTAACGCAAAAAATATTTGCCAAAAAAGAAATGGCAAAATATGCTATTTCATGTAAAAATGAACCATGACCAAAGAAAACACAGCGCAGAAAATGATCGCGTCCAATAAAACAGCGCGCATGAATTACGAAATCGGCGATATCTATGAAGCCGGTATGGTCTTAACAGGAACAGAGGTTAAAGCCCTGCGCGCCGGCAAGGCCAATCTCAAAGACAGTTATGCCGTGGTCAAAGATGATGAGGTATTTCTTAAAGAAATGCATATCAGCCATTACGATCATGGGAATCGCTTTAATCATGAACCTTTACGGGCGCGCAAATTGCTTCTGCATAAAAGGGAGATTAAAAAACTATACGGCAAGTCGCGGGAAAAAGGTCTGGCGCTTATTCCACTGAAGCTATATTTTAAAAACGGGAAGGTAAAAGTGGAAATCGGCATCGGCAAAGGCAAAAAATTGTATGACCGCCGTCAGGATATTAAAGAGCGCGAAGAGCGCCGCACATTAGCCCGGGATTTCAAGTCAAAGCTGATAAAAGTCTGAGAAAAAACCATATAAATTACAGCATCTTTATAAAAAATCCGGAAGAATATTCTTAAATCTTTCCTTTGACAAAGGTGGTGTAAGTGTCTATATTACAAATAAATCAAATTTAAGGGGGCGTCACGGTTTCGACGGGGACATTTGAAGTTGTAGAAGCGTACCGAGGTTCCTACAGGCCTCGTTAAACAGGTAGGAAACATATAATCGCAGAAAACTACGATTACGCATTAGCCGCTTAGACGGCTAACGTTCTACCCGGTTCTCCTGTTGGCTGGACTAGAACGTCATTCAGACAGGATAGCCAAACTTTTTGCCTGGGGGAGGGCGGCGAATACTTACAGGATAGCGCGGGGAGATCCGGCCTTAGGGAGCAAACCAGCGTGAAGGTTCTAAAACGAAGGCTACGTACGTAGAAGCTACAGCGGAAGGTTTTCGGACGCGGGTTCGACTCCCGCCGCCTCCACCAAGAAGATGTAATAAATACAGTTACTTAGCATTTTTTGCCCCCTCAAAATACGGTATCAAAGCAGTATCAGTCTTTGATATCGGTATCACCTCTGCACCACGCTTGTAAATTGATAAAATGTCATCGTCTTGAGCCTGTCCTAAGTAGCGTTCAAATGCCTTGTTAGTTTTGCTCATAGCCGCTTCTTTTATTTGCTCAGGGGAGTAATGCCTTCTTAATGCTCTGACAGTTGAATGACGAGTGCCGCCGTAAAGATCAACCTCTTTAATACCTAAATTTTCGCAAGCTCTGACCCACCATTTATAAAAATATTTAAGTCCGAAAGGCTGATTGGTTGTGATAATCGAAA
>JQDQ01000186.1 GCA_000747625.2 Smithella sp. SCADC | reverse complement strand
AAATAAAAACAACTAATGGTAATAATATTGAAGCTTTGGCGGATGTGCCGGCTGATTCCCCATGGTTTTCCGGTCACTTTCCAGGTGAGCCGATTCTTCCGGGAATAGCTTTAGTTTATATAGTTAAACAGGCAATTATTGAAGAAGCGCTCAAGAAAGGAACACAGCTTCACTTACATTCGCTCAGAAGGATCAGGTTCACTCAGCCGGTAAGGCCGGGGGATAAATTATCGATAAGTATAAATTCTGAAGATACGGGCGATGATATTTTATTTTCTTTCAAAGTAATAAGGGAAGAAAACGTTGTAAGCAGCGGCCAGATTGCCGCTAAAAAAATAAATGGATAAAAAATAAATATAAATATTATTGTAAGGAGGGTTGTGATGCCTGTAAGTCACGATATCAAAGGCATTATACGGCACGTGGCCGAAATCATTATTGATGAGCTTAAACTGGAAGATGTTACCGCGGATACATTTAATCCGGATATGGATCTGGTGGATGAACTGGGCATTGACAGCATGGATCTGGCGACTATCGCTTTGGTCTTGCAGGATGAATACAGGATTACAATAGATGAAGACGATTACCCCGAATTAAAAACCATTCGCCTGATTTCCGAATACATTGAAGAAAGACTTGCCACAAAATATTAATTGATAAAAACTAAGAGGTCTATGCAGGTTAATCGTAAAGTGACTCCGGAATCAACCAAACCTAAATTTTCCGAGCTTTTAGCCGAGCCGGAAGTCAAAAAACGCTGGGAAAAGGTGAGGAAATATTTTTTTCTGCGTGAATCAACTTACGATATGTCCAATCGTTGCAATATCCGCTGCGATGGCTGTTATTATTTTGAAGGAGAAAAACAATTCGCCAAAGAGACCGGTGATGTGGAAGCGTGGCGCGAACTGATGCGGGTGGAGAAGTCACGCGGAATTACTTACGTTGTTTTGGCGGGAGCGGAGCCTTCTCTGGTGCCGGAATTGCTGGATGTCTGCTATCAGGAAATGCCGCTGGGCAGTATCGCCACTAATGGATTTAAAAAAATACCGGAATCGGTTGGCTATAAACTGCATATTTCCGTCTGGGGCAATGATGAAACCAGCCTGAGAATCAGAAAAGCTAAGAACCTCTTGAAAAAACAGATTGAGAATTATGAAAACGATTCTCGTGCTGTTTTTGTTTATACCTTCACGCGGGAAAATATAGATGAGGTGAAGGAAGTTGCTGCTGAACTTGTCGCCCACAATTGCAAGCTGACCTTTAATGTTTTTTCCGCGCCGGTGGGTTACACGGGAAATCTGCGGCATAATGAAGAATCTCTCGGGTGGACAAAGCAAGTGATGATAGAGCTTTTGAAAAAATATCCGCGGAACGTTCTTTTTTCGGCTTACAACGCCGTGGCGCATACGCATCAAAAAGGTTTGCATGACCTTTACGGCTGTTCCTATCCCCGTCAGAATCCTTCACAGGATATCGGGTTGGGAAGGTCTTTCCGGCAGTACAGGACAGATCTTAACTGGGACAGGTCTGTTGCGTGCTGTGTGCCGGATACGGATTGCGTGGATTGCCGTCATTATGCCGCCGGTTCCGCGGTGGTCACGGCGCGCCTTTACCGTCACGTGAATAGTGTGGATATTTTTAAATCCTGGCTGGATTATGTGGATACTTATCTGGCCGTCTGGGTAATGAATTACGAGAAGGGCGAAAATCTTTGCAATAAAATTTTAGAACCGCCGCACGCGGCAGTATAGTAAATATAAAAGTGTCATTGCGAGTCCCGACCCATCGGGACGTGGCAATCTTGAAAACAAGATTTCTCCCTACGGTCGAAATGACATAAATCGAGGGCAGTATTAATGAACACAGTCAGCTCCCTGCTGGATAAAGAATGGCACGAGAGATACAGGCGAATTTCCAATCTTAATATCCGCAGTTCCATATATGATGTGACCAACCGCTGTAATTTACGTTGTAAGGGGTGTTTCTTCTTTTCTTCGGGAGAGCATCAGGCTGCAACCGAAGAAATGGATATAAAAAAGTGGGAAGAGTTTATCGACCGCGAAAAAGAACGTGGAGTGAATCTGGCGATTCTGATCGGCGGCGAGCCGACTTTGTGCATGGATCGTGTCGAAGCTTTCTACAAACGCCTGCCTACGTATTGCGCCACCAACGGTCTGATCAAGGTTCCCCGGGAAAAGTTTCCCGATATGATGGTGGGAATTTCCCTCTGGGGCAACGGTGAAGACGAGAAGGTTCTCCGCGGGCGCGATACCTTTGCCATCTCCAGCAAGAATTACGAAGGGGATGCCTACACCTATTATCTTTATACGATCACACCGCGGCAGTTGGGAAAAACTGAGCCGGTGATTAAAAGAATTGCCGATGTCGGCTTAAAAGTGCATCTTCAGCTTTTATCGAATGATGAAGGCGTTGACGGCTTTTCGTGGCGCGAAGGGGAGCTAAAAGATCTGCGCTATGAAATGGACGAGATGCTCGATCATTATCCGCAGACGGTAATTTCCTGCAAATACTATCATGAAATTATAACCACGGGGAAAATGATGGGAAGGAGCTTCGGCTGGAACGAATGCCCGTCGGTTACGGAATCGCTGGATAACAGAACAAATCGTCCCCGTCGTCTGATTCATTTTGCCCGCTGGGCTTCCGATTTAAAAACAGTTCATCGCTGCTGCACTTCGGCAACGCGCGATTGTTCCACTTGCAAGGACGGCGCGGCGCACATGAGCTGGGTCATGGTCAACAAACGTGAACATTTGAAATCCACCAAAGATTTGCAAAACTGGATTGAAGTTTATGAAATGTTCGCCAAGCTTTACCACTTTATTCCTTGGTAATCCCCGACAATTTTTGATATTGCATCAAGAACACAGATTTCTCCCTGCGGTCGAAATGACATAGCGAAAGTTAGTACGTAGGGTGGATGAAGCAAAGCGCATCCACCGATGTTAGAATAATGGTGGAACCGTCCCGATGCAATCGGGACTTGTTCCATCCTACAGCCAGAACTACATTGTTTTAGAGTTGCTATGGGTCCAAAGAAAACATTAATATTGGGTTATGATGCCGTTTCTTCACTGGGGACGGATTTGGATAATCAATGGCAGCGGGCTCTGGCCGGAGACTGTGGCATAGGAAATCTTACCAGATTTCCTCTTAGCGAAAATTTTCCGGTACGCGTAGCCGGTGAAGTTGCGGAAATTGATTCCCGTCCGTATCCTTTTTTACAGCCACGGGAAATGGCGCACTGGACTTCACCGATTTTTAAATATGCCCTTCTGGTAGTGCATCGGGCTCTGGAAAAAAGCGGGATCGCAATCACGAAAGAAATTGGGCCACGTATAGCGATTACTTTTAGCACAGCGGTTGGTGGTTTAGATGCAGTTTTACAGGCTGATCGTCTGATGATTAAAGAAGGGAAAATGCCTCATCCTTTTACCAATCCCAATTCCTGCATTAATATGGTCGGCGGCAAGGTTTCCATTCTTACTGGAGCGACGGGGCCGATTTGCTCAACGATTACGGCTTGCGCTACCGGAATTACTTCGCTTATAATCGGCGAGATGCTGTTGCAGAGGAATATGGCTGATGTGGTGATCGGTGGTGCCGTTGATTTTCCTCTGGTGGAGCCGATTGTCGCGGGATTTGCCACAATGAACGGCGCCTATCGTCCGAAAGAAGGACAGCCGGAAGAACAACCGGAAAAAACCAGCCGGCCTTTTTCAGTCAACCGGCGCGGGTTTGTAGTTTCCGAAGGAGCGGGTTGTATCATTCTGGCAACCGATGAATTCGCGAAAGCTCATGGGCTTAAATCAAAAATAGAAATGGCCGGATGGTCAATGACCTCCGATGCCAGCCATTTTGTTTCGCCCAATTTGACAACGGTGCAAAGATGCATTGGGGAAACTATAAGCAATGCCGGATTGCAGGCGAAAGACATTGACGCAGTCAATGCGCATGCAACATCCACAAAAGTAGGGGATAAAGTAGAGGTTGATGCCCTGCACAATATTTTCGGCAAAAATATTCCACCTGTATCGGCGAACAAATCTCAACTTGGTCACGCGATGGGCGCCTCCAGCGCCATTGAAGCCATACTGGCGATGGAAGGAATGATTAAAGAGACTTTACTGCCTACAATAAATTATATTCCCGATAAGGAAATTGATATTGATTGTGTTGCTGAAGGCGCGAGAAAATTAAAACAGGAGTTTGTGCTGAAGAACGCGTTTGGTTTCGGCGGGTGTAATTCCTGCCTGATTTTTCGTAGAATAGAATAAAGGATATTTACTCATTATGAGAGCCCCCAAAAATAGAAAAGTATTTGTTGTCGGTTACGGCGCGGCTACCCCGCTGGGAAGCACGTTTGAAAAAACGTGGAAAAGAGCAATTAAAGGTGAGGCAGGTTTTCGCAAAGTAACCCGCTGTAAAGTCGAATCAGCTTGCGACATAGTCGGAGAAATACCGGACTGGTATCCTTTGGAGCTTGATTTTACCGACGCGAAGGAAGTTTATAACTGGAACGCTGCTTTTGTGATTTTAACAATGGCGGTTTGCAAGGAGGCTTTGCAAAATTCCGGAATTGAGATTGATGCTCAGATCGCGCCCAGGATGGCCTGCCTCATCGGTTCGGCTATTAACGGCTCCGATGCTTTTCGTGTTGCCGTGCACGATCTGGAACACCGCGGGCCTCTAAGAGTAAGTCCATATCTTCTGCCTAATTTATGCGCTAATCTTCCCTCCGGCAAAGCGGGAATGTTGCTGAAGTTCACCGGACCGATTTTTTCGCCGCAGGGCGCCTGCGCTTCGGGCAATCACGCTATCAGTATCGGAGCGAGAATGATCAGAGACGGTGATTGCGATTTCGTTCTGGCCGGTGGAGCCGATACTCCCATTCTACCCGAGATTATTCACGGCTTTGCCAATATGAACGCCACGATCAAAGTTAATCCCAAAGATCGCGCTTATGATAATCCGGCGCTGGCATCGCGCCCTTTCAGCGTTGACCGCAAGGGATTTGTTCTTTCGGAAGGCGCAGGTGTTGTTGTCCTGGCGGCGGATGAAGTTATCAAATCCTACGGTTTGAAACCGAAAGCTGAAGTTTTGGGTATCGGATGGACATCAGACGCTCATCATTATACAAGCCCTAACATTACAACAATTGTCCGTGCCATCAAGGAAACTATCGATGATGCCGGTTTAAAACCGGAAGACATTCAATATATCAATGCCCACGGCACTTCCACGCCCAAAGGCGACAGTACGGAAGTGAAATGTCTGAGAGAAGTATTCGGCAGAAAAATAGAAAAGATTCCAGTTTCCTCGAACAAGTCCCAGTTGGGACACACGCTGGGTGCGACCGCGGCTATTGAAGCAGCCTTGACTATTGAAGGGATGAAAAAAGGCATTATCCTGCCAACAATCAATCATGAACCTGATCCGGAATTTTCTGATATTGATGTAGTGCCCAATGAAACCCGCAAACATAAATATGAGATTGCTCTTTCCAACGCTTTCGGCTTTGGTGGAACAAATTGCTGTGTTATTTTCAGAGGAGTGTAGAGCATGAGGCCCAAACCTTTTAATCCGGAAATATACAATAATGACGAGCGTTATGTGCGCGATCTTACCACAGGTCTTGTCTGGCATCGTTCGATGTACAGAGTTTTGTATATTGATACGGATCGCTCGCAGGTGGTTTATCATTCCAATTATCTGCGTTATTTTGAATTCGGCCGGACATCGCTGATGCGTGATATCGCTTATCCTTACAAAGAAGTCGAGGAAAGCGGCTATGTTTATCCGATTTTCGATTTAGGCATCAGCTTTTATCAACCTCTGTATTACGATGATCTGATGTATATCCATACGCGGCCGGTAAATCTGGAGCGTGTGCGTTTGCAGTTTGATTACCTGATAACGCATGCGGAAAAGGGACACATCATCTGTACTGGTTTTACAAAGCATTGTGCCTTGAATCTGTCGGGCACTCCCGTGGCCGTGGATCATAAAACGGTTCAATTATGGAAATCATTTCCGGCTTAAAGCAGAAGAAAAGGCATTCCTGTGATATTGAGATACATCCGTATCTGCGGGATCACCATTTGGAAGGAAAAGTGATCCTGCCCGCGGTTGAATCCCTTATTGCTTTGGCTAGAGTTGTCAAAACCATTTATCCGCGGATGGAGATGAGTTGTCTGAAGAGCGCAGTCTTTCCACGTTTTTTGACAATTATTCCGAATATCGAACGCCAGCCGGTATTTGTTGATGTGGAAAATTCCGGAGAGAACGTTATTGCCGCTTCACTTTTAACATCCATAAAATCAAAAACAGGAACCATCAGTCGCGAAGTCGAACATGCCCGGTTAGAGTTTTGTGTCGCTGGTCCAAAAGAGATTTGTACTCCTCCTTTTCATGTGGTGAATAAATTGAAAGGCGATTGTATCAGCGTGCCATCAATTACTATCTACCGTGAACTGGTTCCATTTGGAGCGGCTTACCAAAATATTATAGGAGATTTATCGGTTTCATCAGAGGGTGCGATCGCTTATATTTCGGGCGGAAACTGTGAAGCCGATGAAAATCTTCTGGGCTCTCCATTTCCTCTGGATGCGATAATGCATGCCGCCTGTGTTTGGGGTCAGCGCTTTGCCGGCATTGTTTCTTTCCCCATTGGATTTGAAAAAAGAATAATTTATCAAAAAACGAAAAAGAAAGAAGAATATCTGGGACGAGTTGTGCCGGTGAGTATTACCAAGGAATCGTTGCTGTTTGATGCGTGGATTTATAAGGATGGCGTAATGTGTGAATATATCAAAGGCGTCAAGATGAAGGATATGACAAAAGGGCGGATATGTCCACCGGATTGGATTGTAGTGAAGAGTGAATGGTGAAGACATTATTAATTTGTTTTTTTGCTTACCTGGCCGGGTCTGTAAATTTCGCTATTATTTTTTTTAAATTGACCGGTAAGGGAGACCCCCGCTTGAGTTTTAGCGGCAACGCCGGAACAACAAATGTTTACCGCCAGGCGGGAATAGTATGGGCGACAGTTGTTTTTTTGCTGGATATCGGCAGGGCAATAATAATCGCGTTTTTAGCGATTTGTTTTTTAAAAGAGCCGTTATTTCCCTGGGCGGGTTTTTTTCTTGTTTTGGGAAACAGTTTCCCTTGCTTTCACGGTTTCCACGGTGGGAAAGGAGTGGCCAACTATTTAGGATTTACGATTCTTGTCGCGCCCTGGGCGGCAATAATATCGGCGGGAATATGGCTCGTTGTTTATGGGATTGTCCGAATTACTTTTATCGCATCATTTTTTATGGTTTTTATTCTGGCTGGCGGACAAGCTGCAAACCTTAACTGGCAATTCAGCGCGGTATTAGGCGCGCTGGCAACTTTTTTACTTATCTTATTCAATCACAGAAAAAATATTATCAACTATAGGGAAACGATGGGGAAAAGTTCCGAATGATCTATCTCTAATATTCTGTTATCTTGCAAAGAGTTCAAATAGGGAAAACTACTTGTAGTAATTTCTGTCAGCCATTAAGTCTCTCGTTAAATTCTTCCGGTGTGAAGCTGTATTCCTGAGTTCCGTAACTTTCCACTGCAAAGGAAGCGCAGACGCTACCCATCAGCGCGCTTTGTTCAATGTCTTTTCCGTGAGCCAGACCGCTGATGAGGCCACCACGGTAAGAATCTCCGGCGCCTGTCGGGTCTACCACCTTCTTTGCCTTGAAAGCGGGAATAGCGATTTCATTATATTGTGTGGAAACCTGAGAACCCGACTCTCCCATGGTGGTGATAATTGTTCCGGCCATTTTCAATAAAGCTTCCTTATTTAATCCGGTCTTGTTGATGATCAGACTCAGTTCATAATCATTAACTATTAATAGCCGGCATCCTTCTATGACCTGGATTAAATTATTTGTTTTCCACATAGGAAGGGATTGTCCGGGATCAAAAATATAATCGATTCCTCTGGCTTTGCAGGCGCGTGGATAATCTACCATGTCGTCGAAATTACCGGGAGAAACGATAACAATTGTTTCCTGAGGATTGAATTTGTCAAAGTCTAATGTAGATTGATATTTCATCGCTCCGGGATTGAATCCTGTTATTTGGTTATCAGCGCGGTCGGTGGTAATATAGGCGCCTGCTGTAAATTCATCGGCGATGATTTTGATGCCTTCCGTGGATATGCCGTTTTTCGTGAGCCACTTAAAATATTTATGATAATCATGGCCGATGGTGGCGCAGATAAAAGGATTCTCACCCATTAACTTGAGCGCGTAAGCAATATTGCCCGCTGTGCCGCCATATTTTTCCTTCATGCTGTTCACCTGAAAACAAACGTTGAGCATGTGAATTTTGTCAGGCAGAATGTGGTCGGAGAAATGTCCGGGGAAATCCATAATTCTGTCATAGGCCAGAGAGCCGGAAACAATAATATTCATAATTTAACTCAATCCTGTGCAATTATTTTCAAAAGATATAGGGAATATTAATCCCTGTGTCAATGACATTATTGGGAAATATTAACACATATTCTGTTTGATGATGCCGGAGGCCACAGCATGTACCTTATTCATGGCAGTTTGCAGGTCAATTGTACGCAACTGCCGGTCTTTCATGACAATTTTGCCGTTGATGATGCTGGTTTTTACGTCCGCGCCACGTGCGGCATAAACGAGCTGAGAATAACAATTATAAAGTGGCGTGAGGTGCGGTTGATTCATATCCACCAGAATAATATCAGCTTTTTTACCTTTTTCTATGGAACCGGTCAGTTTATCCAATCCCAGCGATTTGGCTCCACCTATTGTTGCCATTTTGCAAACCGTTTCCGCGTTCATGACCGTGGGGTTTAACGAATTGACCTTATGAATCAATGCCGCAGTGTTCATTTCCCGAAACATGTCCATATCGTTGTTGCTGGCACAGCCATCCGTTCCGATTCCAACAATAATTCCTTTTTTCAGCATTTCAGGGACAGGGGCGACACCTGATGCCAGCTTCATGGAGCTTTCCGGGTTATGAGAAACCTTCACGCCCAGATCGGCAAAGACAGCCATATCTTCTTTGGTAAGCCAGTTGCAGTGAACGGCGACAGTCTGTTCGTCCAGAACTCCCAGATCGAAAAGGAACTGCACAGGTTTTTTGCCGTAAAGATTCAGGATAGTGTCTGTCTCGTCTTTATTCTCGAGTAGGTGCATCAGGTATAAAATACCATTTTCACGGGCGGCATCCTTTACCCGGACAAGTGTATCGGGAGAACAAGTGTACGGAGAGTGACAGAAATATGCCGGTGTAATCATTGGCGCATGGGGTTGCCAGCGTTTAACGAAACGTTTGGCTGCCGCCATCATCTTGCCGGCCCTGGTTTTATCCGGCATGAATACATCAGCAAAACCCTGTGACACAACAGCGCGCATTCCAACGGTGCTTACTGCTTCTGTAATGGTATCTTCAAAAAAATATCCGTCACAAAAAGTTGTCGTTCCGGAAAGAATCATTTCGGCCATGGCCAAAATGGCGCCGTCGTAGACCATTTCTTTGTTGACGAAATTCATTTCCGCCGGCCAAATATGCTTACTCAGCCATTCCATTAACGGCAAATCGTCAGCCATGCCGCGGAAGCAAACCATCGGTATATGCGTATGCGTATTGACTAAGCCGGGCATAACGATGCAGCCGGATGCATCGATCGTTTCTTTTGTATTGAGGATGGAGCATCCCCTATCTGTATTTTTGCCCGCCGCTACAATAATGCCGTCTTTAATACCGATAATGGAATCTTCAATTATTTCCATTCCAGCGGACATGGTTATCAGTGTTCCGCCGGTGATCACTATATCCCAATTGTTTTCTTGCATCGGTTATTTGATTTTATTTATTAGCCCCGGATACTGTAATGGTCACCGCAAGAGTTTGCGCGTTGGAAGCATATTCGATTTTTACATCCTTTGGTGCGTCGGCATAAGAAATTTGCGGAGAAAAACAGAAAATTGTTAAAGCAAGCAATAACACTCCAAAAATTAGATTTGATATTATGATTGTTCTTTTCATGGCAGACCTCCTTAAATTTAAATTCAATGATTATTTGGTTTGGAATGATAATATATTAGCTGGTTAAATAACAGCAAAAAAATAAGTTATTGAAAAAATGTTAGACATCCAAAAGCTGGAGGTGTTTATGACTGCATTACTTCTTGCCCGCATTCAGTTCGCCTTTACGATAGGCTTCCATTTTCTCTTTCCGGCTATGACGCTGGGGACAGCCCTTATCCTCCTCATCTCGGAAACGCTTTATCTTATTAGAAAAGACGAGACTTATAAAAAGATAACTGATTTTCTGGTCAAAATCCTGGGCTTGATTTTTGTAATTGGAGCGGCAACCGGCATTGTTATGGAATTTTCCTTCGGCACGAACTGGTCAGGCTATTCGCGGGCGGTAGGTGATATTTTCGGGCCGATACTGGCTGCTGAAGGAGTGATAGCTTTTTTTCTGGAGTCGGTCTTCCTGGGAGTGCTTCTTTTTGGCCGCAACAAAGTGTCCCCAAAATTATACTGGCTTTCCGCTTTGCTGGTTTTTATCGGTGGTCATATTTCCGCTTTCTGGATAGTGGTTGCCAATTCCTGGATGCAGACACCGGCAGGCTACTCGATCAATGAAGCAGGGAAAATCGTTCTGACCAGTTTTACCGCAGCCGTATTTAATCCATCAACAATCATCAGATTTTGTCATACCGTAATGGCTTCTTGGATAACCGGTGCGGTAATGGTAGCGGGCATCGCCGGATATTACGTCAGAAAAGGCCTGCACGGCGAGACGGCCAAGACAATGCTGAAAATCGGTATAATTCTTTTTGCTTTGACACCGCTGCTGCAACTGGCAACAGGCCATATTCATGCGATTGAAGTCATCAATATGCAGCCGGAAAAGGCGGCAGCAATGGAAGGTCATTTTAATACGACCAGGGGAGCTCCCATCTACGCTTTAGGATATGTTGATGAACAAAACCAGAAGACCTATGGAATTTACATTCCCAAAGGATTGAGCTTTCTCTACAATTTTGACTGGAACTCCGAGATAAAGGGATTGAATGATTTTCCGAAAGAAGATTGGCCACCGGTGAACTTTGTGTTTCAGAATTATCATATCATGGTGGGAGCCGGAATGTTGATGATTGCTCTGGGTCTTCTGGGAGCTTATCTGCTCTGGAGAGGCAAACTTTACGAGAACAAGCCGTACCTTTTCATTTTGCCTTTTTTGATACCTCTGCCGCATATCGCTCATGAAACAGGATGGATAGCGGCGGAAGTGGGCCGTCAGCCCTGGATAATCTATAAATTGATGAAGACAGCCGACGCTGCTTCAGTAGTGGTCACCACAGGAGAAATAGCGTTCAGCCTGATTATGTTTTGCCTGATTTATCTGCTTTTGGCGGCAATGTTTATTAAAATATTCCTAAAGATTGTTCAGAAAGGACATTTGACATAATTAATCTGTCTGCATAGAGTTTATTCTGGAGGCAAAGTAAATGGAAAATATACAGAACTTTCAAAATCTATGGTTTTTTCTTATTTTGATATTGTTTGCCGGCTATTCTCTTCTGGATGGGTTTGATCTGGGCATCGGATCGTTGCTTCCTTTTCTCGGCAAAACCAAAGAAGAAAAAGATATACTAATCAATTCCATCGGCCCTGTCTGGGACGGCAACGAAGTCTGGCTGATTACCGGCGGCGGCGCGCTGTTTGCGGCTTTCCCTCATGCCTACGCCACGGCTTTTTCCGGATTTTATATCGCAATAATGTTGCTTTTGTTCGCATTGATATTTCGCGCCGTTTCTATGGAGTTTCGCGCCTATGATGAAGCCAGAGCAAATTTATGGGAAAAAGCTTTCATTCTGGGGAGTGCGTTGGCGGCTGTTTTGTTCAGTGTGGCGCTGGGCAATGTTGTTTATGGAGTTCCGCTGGATAATAAAATGGAATTTACCGGTAACTTTTTCACACTGCTTCGTCCGGTGCCGCTGTTGTTCGGCATTACCGGTTTTGCCGCTATCCTTTTACAGGGCGCAACCTATGCCGTAATGAAAACTGAAGGTGAGTTGCGGGAGAGGGCTTTTTATGCTGTCAAGATTCTTACATTGGTCAACTTTGTAACCGCAATAGTATACTTTATTACCATTATTTTTACATTTCAGGATATCCTGTCGCATTGGTTATTCTATGTGGCTATTTTATGCACACTGTTGTGGCTTATGGAAATATTATTTTCCATTAAAAAGAAACATGACTCTGCACCGTTATGGGAATCATCCTTCGCGTTCATCGGGCTTTGGCTCGTCGTACCCGCTGTTCATTTTCCCAATTTGGTCAAGGCGAGTAATGATCAACTTTTAAACATAACGATTTATAACAGCTCCACCGGGTTGCAGACTCTGAAGTTGATGAGCGTTATCGCTCTAATCGGAATGCCGATAGTAGTGGCTTACACTATTTTTGTTTACCGTATTTTTAAGGGAAAGACTAAGTTATCCGACCATTATTAACGCCGCTTCCTTCGGTTAACGTCGTTGACTGCGTCGTCGGTTTCCTCAACGTATTTTCATATACGCCTGCGGAGCCTCCTCCTTGTCGCCTTGTTATCCTTTGAAAGCGAAATGGTATCAATACGCTATGAATAAGATGGGTATAAACCAAGGTCAAGGTTCTCCAAGGATGTCCAGTATTGTTTCTATAAGTTTTTTTGTACGTACCGGTTTGGGCATTATATAGTTATTTCCGATTTTATTTTCATCACGGTTCACAATATCATCATTCGTTGCCAGCGCCGTAACGAAAAGAATGGGAATGTCTGCTGTAGCGTTATTTTCTTTTAAAGCAGCCGCAACATCTTCACCGGGCATGTCCGGCATGAATAGATCAAGCAGGATAATATCCGGTAATTCATTTTCAGCCAGTTCTATTCCATCTTTGCCGTTTGTCGCAACTAATACATTGAACCGTCCATCAAGCATAAGATTTTTCTGGACGAAATAACAAAAATCAACTTCGTCATCAATAGTCAACACGCTTATTTTTTCTGCCAAATTACACCTCCACTGCATTAGTTGTCTTAATTTTCGGCTGGAGTTTTACAAAAAAAGTAGTTCCCTTGTTTTCAACGCTTTCGACATCAATAGTGCCACTTAATCTTTCCATGATCATGTGAGCAATGCTCAAGCCCAAACCTGTGCCTTCATTAACCGGTTTGGTCGTAAAAAATGGTTCGAATATTTTTGTCAGAATATCTTGGGGGATTCCTTTTCCGGTATCTGATATTTCCACAATAACCATTTCATCTCCAATGCTGAAAAAATCATTCCGCCGGTAACCGGTTTTATAGCCCATCCCGGTGATTAATTGTTTGTAGGTGCGAATCGTCAATCTCTTTTCTTTGCTGTCTTTCATAGCATCAATCGCATTATTGATAAGATTCAAAAATACGTGTTCCAGCATGTTGTAGTCACCGGCCACTTCCAATGAATCGTTATCATAATCGCGTTGCACGTTAATACCTTTTTTTTGAATCGTTTGTTCCGCAAGCACCAGCACATTGTTAAGCAATGGACGGAGGGGAAGCTGCGTGATCTTATATGCTGATTGTCTGGCAAATGATAAGATGTTTTTAATGATATTATCTGCCCGATCAGCCGCCTTAAGGATTTTTTCTATAGACTCCTGAATCTGATGATTATCAGAAGGAAGATTGTTTTCCAAATAATCTACCCCCATGTAGATAATCTCCAGCGGATTCCTGATTTCATGTGCAATACCGGATGCCATTCGTCCTAGAGCGGCCATTTTATCCTTTTGTATTAATTGGTCCCGCGTTCTTTGCAACAATTCAACGGTTTCATTTAGTATTTTCTCTTTTTCCATCCGGTCAGTGATATCTTTTGAAATAATGCAGACCTCAGAAACATCCTTTGTTGACGGATCTCTAATCGGGCTCAGGGTGTTAGCAAACCACTTGCCATGATTTTTATCATAGGATTCATAATGCACCATATCATTATTTTGATATACTGATCTTACATAGCTCAATGTTTTTTCCGTTTCTATCTCGTCTTCGTTATGAAGCTGTGAAATTGTTAAACCCAAAAGATTATTTTCATCCTGATAACCGTGAAATTTAACAAGCTTTTGGTTCGCAAATAAAAACTTGCCGTTATAATCGACAATACACATCAAGACATCGGTAGCTTGGACAATTTGTTCATATCTTTCCCGAACTTCATCTATTCGTACGTCTTTGTCTTTTAGCCGTGTCGTTATGAGAAATCCGTAAAATACTGCAATGATAATAATAAACGGAATTTGGATTAAATAACTGATGGCCGTCGGACCTGTTAATAATCCTCTTTGATATAACAGCCAGCCGTAGATAAAAGAATAAAAGAGAGTATTTATCATCATGTATCCGAAATTGGAGCTCATGGTCGTTAATGAAATGATGAAAAAAAACATCAGGTATAGTTCCGAGCCGACATATCCGGAAAGATAAATTCCTGCCGGCAGCAGGATACTGTCGGATAAGATAAATCCATAGAAAATTTTATCATCGTAGAAATATTTGTCCGGAATGTAGACAACAATCAGATTGGTCAGCAGATAAACGGCAATAAAAATATATCCATAATTTCCCCAATGTTTGCCGGTTGATGGTGAAAGAATAATAAAATAAGAAGTTATGACAATGACCGCCAAACGAACAAGAAAAACAGTTTTTTTCCTGGTGAGAGAATCTGTCATCGCTGCCTCTATGGTAAATCATTATTTTAACGATTATTTATATCATAAAATCTTAATAATTATAAGTAAATAAATGTTTTCGATTTAAAATGTATGGATTACACTTCTTCGATTTTTTGTTTTTCCGGCCGGTAAATAAAGTAGAATAAAAATATCGAAATGAAAGCCAGAGCGCCGAAGATAAGAAAAGCGGGCGTATAGGAACCTGTGCTATCGAAAATTTTTCCGGCTAAAGGTGGCGCTAAAAATCCGGCAACTGCGTTGGAGAGAAAAAGAGTGGAATATATTGTCCCCATTTTTTCTGTTCCGTAGTGGTTGGCGATTTCAGCGGCATAAAGAACAAGACAGGCGCCATAGTTAAAACCGGCAAACACTACAAAAAGAAAGAAGGTCAGGCCGTTATTAACCGCGAAAGCCGCAGCAAGGCAAACAATAGATGTGCTTATCAGCGATAACAATATCGCCTTTTTCCCCTCCAGAAAGCCGCCTATAATTCCCCATCCTATTCTACCTAAAGCATTGGAAAGTGCCAAAATACTAACGGCTGTTCCAGTTACAATTAAACTCAGGTTTAAAGAAAGACTGAATGGTTTGATATTGCCGATAGTCATCAGTCCTATACACTGGCAGGGCAATATGCCGCATAAAAGTCCCCAGAAGTTACGGTCTTTGAAAAGTTCGATGGTTTTGATATCAGCGGCAATGGATTTGTAATCTTTTTCCTGAAGCGGATTTTGTAAAAACATTGCGGCTATGGGTACAATTATCAAAAAGACCAATCCCATATATTTGAAAATATCCAGCACACTTACTTGATGAGACAATAAATATTCGCCGATCAGGGAAATAATAATAGGGCTGCCTCCATATCCGGCAACGACAATACCGGTTGCCAGACTTTTATGTTTGGGAAACCATTTGACTGAACAGACGATAGGGCAGACGTAACAGATACCCACACCGGTGGCGGCGCAGACGCCGATCAGGAAAAGCAGGGCATGATATGATCCGCTGGAGTATCCGGCCAATATATAACTGCCGCTGAAGATAATACCGCCGATCAAAACAGGAATTCTCGGACCCAGACGATCCTGAATACGTCCTCCGACAAAAATACACAACGTAATTATAAACGAACCGATGCCGAAAATTATTTGTGTCTGGGCAATGGTAAGGCCAAAGTTCTGTTTTAATGCGGGGACAAAAGTGCTCCAGGAATAACCAACACCCAGGCATATTTGAATCAGTACGGATGATATAAGTATTATATATTTAGTCATAAGTCTAGGATTTGGCTTGCACGGGAATATAAGGATTTATTAGATATTCTTGGGCTTCTATTCGGGCGGCGCCTTCCCCGCCTTCTACTTCCAATGCCTTGGAATAATACTCTTGAGCCTGACTCCTTTGTTTGCGAATGTCGTGAATCATTCCCAGGCGCACAAAAGCCCAGACTCGAACCCGGGCATTATAGAATGATGTATCCTTAAGATCATTTTGAAAATACTCTACGGAACGATCGTATTCTTCCTGGTTGAAAAGAATTCTTCCCATTAATTGATTGTAACGGGGTTGGAGTTGGGGAACAAAAGGAGGAACGCACGCCTGAATATTTTTTTCGATTTGTCTGGCTATGCCGGACGCTTCCTCAAATCGGTGAAGGTCGGCAAGAGTGCTGCTCAGAGCAAATAAAAAATTATAATTATTGGGGAATTTTTTATTTAATTCCCGGGCAAAAGGGAGGGCCTTGGCCGGTTGTTTTTCAAAATTCAAATAATCAGAGGATTTTTGCCGCTAATTCCAGTTCCTGAAGCCCTTTTTGGTGGCTTCCGGGAATAATAAGGGCCGAAGAAAGAAAACGGATGATGCCGGAGACATGTTTGAGATGGTAATGAAATAAGCCCATGAGAAAATATGTATCATAGTTTTGGCTCCCATTCCCTCCCTTTGCTTTTTCCAAATAATCCCATATATCTGAAGCTTCTTTCGCTAAAATGAAATAATGTTTTTTTAGAAAGAATGAGCAAAGAACAAGAAATAAGTTTTTAGATGTTATTATTTTCATGACTTCAACTTTTTCTCATCGGTATTTGAGTAATATAAATAAAGGGTGGTCTTAGTCAAGAAATATTCTTTAAAGCTGGTTGACGAATTGATTGTTTGATGCAACTTACATATAATTAAAAATATGGAGAGATAAATTATGAACGTGACGGCAACTGAAATATACAGATCAATAGAAATGATTCGTCGCCAGGCTCCGGTTGTGCATAACATTACCAATTATGTGGTAATGAATAGTACTGCCAACGCTCTGCTTGCTATAGGCGCATCTCCGGTTATGGCGCATGCGAAAGAAGAAGTAGAAGAAATGGTTAATATTTCTTCTGCGCTGGTTATCAACATAGGCACATTGAGTGAATACTGGATATATTCTATGTTTAAAGCTGTCAGCCAGGCCAGAAAAAAGGGCATTCCTGTTATTTTAGATCCTGTTGGCGCCGGAGCAACCACTTATCGGACAAAAACAGCAAGAGAACTTATTAATAGAGAATCGCCGACTATCATTCGGGGTAATGCTTCGGAGATCGTAGCTCTTTATGATGACAAATCAAAAACTAGGGGTGTGGACAGTGTTTCATCTTCGGATGCAGCAGTTGAAATAGCACAAAAATTAAGTGAAATTCATAAATGTGTTATCTGTGTCAGTGGCGCAACCGATTATATTGTCAGCAAAGAAAAAATTATAAAGATTAAAAATGGTCATCCGCTGATGACAAAAGTTACCGGATTAGGCTGTACGGCATCAGCGTTATGTGGTGCATTTGCTGCTGTAGAAAGAAAACCTTTTGCTGCGACGGTTAAAGCTATGGCGGTTATGGGCATTGCCGGAGAAATGGCTGCCGCTGCTGCCAAGGGACCTGGAAGTCTTCAAACACGTTTTCTTGATTATTTATATTGCCTGTCTGAAAATGATATTAGTCAGCATTTAAAAATAGAGGATTAGTTATGCGCGGATTATATCTCGTAACGGATCGTGGTTTGTGCGGGGAAAAGCCTTTAGACGAAGTTGTTATTCGTGCGGTTAAAGGTGGTGTTGCTTATGTGCAACTGCGTGAGAAAGAAATTTCCACCCGTTTGTTTGTAGAAGAAGCAAAGAAAATTAAAAAACTTTTGGAGCCTTATAAAGTGCCGTTGATTATAAATGACCGCGTTGATGTAGCTTTAGCCTGCGGCGCCGAAGGCGTGCATATCGGACAGGAGGATATGCCTTATGAAATTGTCCGTAAACTCATGGGGAGAAATGCAATAATCGGTCTATCCGTGGAAACATGGGAAGACGTTGAGGCAAGTCAGGAACTCGATATAAGTTATATCGGAATAAGCCCAATTTTTGCCACGCCAACCAAAACGGACACAAAAGGCACCTGGGGGTTGGACGGTCTTGCGAAAATCAAAACTTTTAGCCGTCATCCCCTGGTTGCCATTGGCGGTCTTAATGAATCTAATATAAAAGAAGTTGTAAAAGCCGGCACCGATTGCATTGCCGTTGTATCGGCAATTTGTGAAGCTGACTATCCGGAAGCAGTGGCCCGCGGACTGAATGATATTATTCAGTCCGCATTAAAAAACAACTAAAATGTTTTATAGCTTGCCGGTATTCGATTATTTATGTTTTAAAAGTTTGCGAACATCAGCCGTCGGCAGAATTGGAGAACTTCTGTTTTCTTTTAATGGACTCCAATGCTCTTTGAGCCGCCTGTCTTAATTCGACAGTATAATACCACCGTATGCCTAAAAAAGATTTTGATTCGACGATTTCCGAAAGAGCTGGTATCGCTTCAGGTGAACCTATATATTCAAGGGCAGTGCAAATCTTTTCCTGCAACGCTGTCTGATCAATAAGAGTAAGTTTTGGTGGTTTTTTCAACATATTAAGAAGTGGCGTAACTGCTTCAGTACATTTTACCTTGCCGAGCATTTCAATGATATTGAGCTTGAATTGATTGTCTGCTTGATTCAGCGCAGACAGGAACAACGTTCCCCGTTGATCTCCTCCTATCTGAAAGATACTTTTTAGTGCTTCCATCTGGACTTTATTGTTTTCGTGAAGTAAAAGCGGCTGAAGCATATGGGCACTGGATTCATTGCCGATACGGCCGAGTAAATAAGCCAGATTACGCAAATAATACCACGGAGCATTTTTAGAAATTCGATCCTTAATGGCCGGTATAGCACTTTGTCCCATTCCTATAATGAGATGCATAACACGTACACGTTCGTGGCTGTCGCTGACATCCCGGACCATATCCAGTAAGTTGTTCAGTATAGCGTTACCAAGTCTTAACAATATTTGATTAGCTTCATTCTGTTTATTTCTTTCGTTGGTGTGATATTCCTTAAAGAGGATCAATCGATTATCTTCTGACGCCAGATTCCGAATTATTACCGAAGATATTTCTCTTACCTGATCATCTTTTTTCAGGGCTCCGGTGTTAATATTATGGAAAACATCCAGAATCGGCACTATTTCGTCAAAGCGTCCCTGCCTGATGAAAATATTCAGAAGTCTTTGCAAACTGATACATATTTTTTCATAGGAGGCGGTTGCTGATGTTTCCAATTTAATCCACTCAACCAGCCGACCTGATAAGCTTCCCACTAATTCGTTCTGGCGTTCGGGTGGCAAAGATTCGATGATTACGGACAATTTATCAGATGCCTGAGAGCGGACCTCGGCATTTTCACTGAACAGATCTTCAACCAGATGGCCATTGACGTTTTCCACGTCGGCAATGCCGTCGGCGGTTTGATCTTGCGCTGAAGTTTCGGTTTTTGATGTATTTTGTTTAAAAGATTTATTTTCATTAATATCAAAGCCGGAGATGATTTTCTGATCTTTATCCATAGATACAAATACTCTTTCATCAAGATAAATATGCAGAATACTTTTCTCCACCATGATCTTGGGCAGGCCACCTTCGTCTTTCAACTCCTCCGGGTTTTTAGAAAGGTATTTTATAAAAATTCCGAGTTCCTCTTTTTCCAATCCTTTATCAAAAGAAATGCTTTTAATGCCAAAATTGAGAAAGATATTCAATAAGGTTGTAATCTGAACTTTTTCTCTGTCTTTCTGATCCAGGTATTTCCCCCAGATTAAAAATCTTCTTTCTGATTCCGCGATGATTATCGGAGACTTTTGTTCAAGTATATAGATAAGGCTTAAATGCAGTTTTTCAATAGTGTTTGCAATTGCCGGGCTGGCAGGAGGATAAAGAACAAAATTTCTTATAGCTGTGTGCATGATGCCGAGCGCGTCCAGCATTTTTATTTGTAAATTAGTTTCTAACATTGTTTCCTCCAAACAAGAATCAAGAGATGCCTTTACTTTTTAAATAATAAGGAAAGTGCAATTATGTGTCAAGGGAAATAACCGGTAAAATATAATAGCTGTTGAGTGATTTGTAAATTATTGGTTTTGTTTATGACGGATTATCAAACGGAAATATTTAAGTCTACCCTGCTTTGTTATCATATTTGAGAATTTCCTCTTCCTTTTCTTTAGGCAATATTTCAAATGCGGCTATAACATTTTCGGGTATGGAACGAAGCCTACCGGTTTGGGCGTCAAGAAAAACCCAGTCCGTTTCGCCTTCGACCAGAACGGCATTATCTTTGATACGAATGATTTTATATTTGCGAAGAGATTGTACCCGGCGGAAGTCGGATACCCATGTTAAAATTGCAATTTCTTCTCCGGTAAAAGCCGGACGTAAATACTCTATATGATGTGTACGAACAAGCCACGTCGCGCCGACGTCCATCGTGGCTTTTGTGCATCCCTGGCTTTCCGAATGAAGAATGGCGGCATACTGCATCCAGCGTAGATATTCAAGGTTGTTTACATGACCGTTCATATCCACGGCATCTTCGGTTACTGTTAATTCATATCGGTATATTTGTGGCATATTGCTTCTTACTCCTTATTTCATATTAATAATAAATTGACATGATTCATGTTTTCATGCCTACAATAATCAATAACATTTTGCAACTCAGTATGAAAAACTCTGCTTAGCACGGCGCTTCTCTTTTTTATATATAATGATGGTAACAAGTTAAAAAGTAGAAGTAGGACATTACCGATCAAAAATTGTTTTGAAGGAAACTTATAATTAATGGATGGCCGAAGAAATGAAAAACGAAAAAGGTGTCTCGACATGGGCTGTAATTCTGATAATCGCGATATTCATCGGTACCGTTATTTTATGGTTCAAATATTTTGCCAGGCCGATGGCGACTGTTATGACGGGTGGCGCTGAGCAGGCTCAACCGGCGATAGAAAAAGCTCATAAGGCCAGCGACGCAGTAAGTCAAACTAACAAAGTCACTGACGAGGCGGCAAAAAAATCAGGTGATGATATGGAGAAGGAAAAATAGCAGATGCACGGCGGCAAACATAGACATGGTGCATCATGTTTTATGGTCATAATTTTATTGACATGCCTGATCAGAGTACATATATTTTCTCCATGATTGAATTAAACGCTGTAACTAAAAGATATGGATCTCTTGCTGCCGTTGACAACGTTTCTTTTTCCGTTAAGGCTGGCGAGTATTTCGCTCTCTTGGGACCTAACGGTGCGGGAAAGACCACAATCGTTAAGATGCTCCTGGATTTTACACGGCCGACATCGGGAAGCTTGTCAATAAACAGTATTTCCAGCACAAACGCGGTCAGTCGCGCTGCGGTTGGGTATCTGGCGGAGAACTTTCATATTCCTCCTTATCTTTCCGGATGGCAGTATCTGCAACGTTGTGCGGAGCTACTGAATATAAACCGGTCTGACGCAAGGGAGCAATGCCGGCGTATTGTCGAAAGTATCGGTATGCAGGGCAGGGAACACACAAAATCAGGAACCTATTCCAAGGGCATGATTCAGAGATTCGGACTCGGTGCCGCGCTGGTGGGCAAACCGAAGCTGCTGATTCTCGATGAGCCCGTCTCCGGACTTGATCCCATCGGAATAAGAGAAATACGCCAGCTTTTAGAATCGCTTAAAAATCAGGGGATGACGATTTTTTTGAATTCGCACCTGCTGTCGGAAGTCGAAAAGATATGCGATAACGCTGCAATCATCAATCGCGGCAAGCTTCTGGTGAAAGACAAAATTTCCGCTTTGGTCAAGGAAGGCGATTCGCTGGAAGATGTGTTTGTCAGATATGTGAAAGGTTGATGTAAAAATGCCGAAAGCATTTTCTTCCATTATTAATATTGTGAAATATACCATTGCCGATGAAGTGCGTCAGAGAAGCTTTATCGTCATGTTTGTTATATCTGTCATTTTTGTTTTTCTTATTCGGGGTTGTTATCAAGGCAATTACATGATTAACGGTCAGGATCTTGACGCTGAGGCCATCGTAGGGACGGTGTCGAAAATAACCTTTCATATTATTGCCGTTGTCGTGATGCTCATAGCGGCGCTGCTTTCCATGCGCGTGTTCAAACGCGACAGGGATGAAGGAATGCAATCGTGTATTTTTTCCAAGCCGATAACCCGCAAGCAATACATTACAGGAAAAATACTCGGGCTGTGGGTGCTGTCGTCCATCTTCATGTTCATTCTCCACGCCATTATATTTCTGACTGTTTTTATAAAGTTGAATGTTGTCATGCCTGGCTACCTTGCCGCTTCGTTACTATGCTCCTTCAATCTGCTCTTTGTGGTTATTGCGATACTGCTTTTGTCGCTGATGATGCCCGACATAGCCGCTTTTCTTTGTGTTATGGGAATTGCCATTGTTAGTTTTGTGTCTGATGGGATATTTGCTATAAGCCATAGTCCAATGGCGCAAGAGATGATGCAGCAACCGGGCCTGCAGTCAGACGTGACAGGGTGGAAGATTGTTTATTATTTATGGCCGAAAATTTCCGGCACACAACATTTTGCGTCTTCGTTTATCGGCAGTGAAGGTTCCCAAGGGTTCTTATATATTTATCCGTTCATAAATGTCATTATCTACTGCTTAATCCTGGGTGTGTTGTTGTTCTGGCGTTTCAGGAATGAAGATATAATTTGATTGCTTTCGATTTAAATAATGAACCATGATGACTAGGACCTACTTGCAGAAGTTCGTGATTTGTCATTTCGACCGCAGGGAGAAATCTATTTAGTGATCTCGCAGATTTCTCAGTCACTCCGTTCCTTCGAGATGACATCGTTTTTCTGCAAGTAGGTACTAGTTAATCAAACCATTTATGAAAAGTATAGTATCCTTTGGTAATCTCGAATCCGAATCTCGTCAAAACTTTTTGTACGGCGATATTATCAAGTTGGGTAGAGATAACTATCCTCCTGGCATTTTTTGATAAGCACCACTCCATTGCTCTGCACAAAAAAGAAAGGTAGATGCCCTGTCCCTGAAAGTCGGGATGTATGCCTCCCAAAAACAATTCACCCTCATCGGGACTATTAATCCTGAAATATTCAGTAATTTTATAACATGACCGGTTCTCGGCTGTTTCTCTATGTTCCGGAAATGTATGCATTCCAAGTTTACACGGCGAAGATTTGCACAACTAATCATTAATTTC